>NZPQ01000035.1 GCA_002693365.1 Fidelibacterota bacterium | reverse complement strand
CAAATTATCTTTATTAAGTGAATTAAAAATTATTGTTTCATCTAACCTATTTAGTAATTCAGGTTTAAAATATTTTTTTACTTCAAGTTGTAAGTCGGTTTTTAAATCATTTTCTTTAGATTTACTAAATCCTATTGTACTCGAGCTCATGCTTTGTGTTCCAATATTTGAAGTCAAAATAATTATAGTGTTTGAAAAATCTATTACATGCCCAAGACTATCTGTTAATTTTCCTTCATCAAGAATTTGAAGCAAAATATTAAATACATCTGAATGTGCTTTTTCTATCTCATCAAATAATACAATTGAATATGGATTTCTTCTTACCTTTTCAGAAAGCAATCCCCCCTCTTCGTAACCAACATAACCCGGGGGTGCACCAATAAGTCTTGAAACATTGTATCTTTCCATGTATTCAGACATATCAATTTTAATCAAAGATTCTTTTTTATTAAAAAGTGAGTGTGCTAACTGCTTAGCTAATTCAGTTTTACCAACTCCAGTAGGACCTAAAAACATAAAAGAACCAATAGGATGATTAGGATTTTTAAAACCTGATCTTGATCTTTGTATAGCTGCAACCAATTTTTCTACAGCATAATCTTGACCAACAATTAATTTGGTTATGCTATCTTTAATATTTAAAATTTTCACAGATTCGTGTTCGTTAATTTTTGAGATGGGAATTCCGGAAATTATTGAAACAGTATCTGCAACATCTTTATCTGAAATTTCAACTAATTCACTATCATCTATTGTTGTTTTAAATTTACTATTAATTGAAGCAATTTTATTTAAAATCTTTTTTTCTTTATCTCTTAATTTTGCAGCATTTTCAAAATGTTGGTTAATAATATCTTTATTTTTACTATCAATAATTGATTTTAACTTTTTTTCAAGTTTTACAACTGATTCTGGTACAGTAGTACTATTCAAACTAATTCTTGAGCATACTTCGTCCATTATATCAATTGCTTTGTCTGGTAAGAAACGATCATTTATATATCTATCGCTCAATTCGACACAAGCATTAATAGCATCTTTTGATATTTTTACATTATGATGAGATTCATACTTATCTTTAATACCATTTAGAATATCAATAGTACTTTTAATTGATGGTTGATAAACTATAATTTTTTGAAATCTCCGATCTAATGCTCCATCTGACTCTATGTATTTACGGTACTCGCTTAAAGTTGTAGCTCCAACTATTTGTATATCACCTCTTGCTAAAGCAGGCTTGAACATATTTGCCGCATCTAAGGAGCCAGCAGCACTACCCGCACCAACTATTGTATGAAGTTCATCAATAAAAAGAATGATATTTGAAGATTTTTCTATCTCAATCATCATTTTTCTCATTCTTTCTTCAAATTGGCCTCTGTATTTTGTTCCAGCTAACATTCCAGGAATATCTAATGATATAATAGTATAATCCCAAAGCAATCTTGGAACTTTTTTATCTAAAATTCTAAGAGCAAGTCCCTCAACAATTGCTGTCTTTCCAACTCCTGGTTCTCCAATTAATACTGGATTATTTTTTTTTCTTCTTGATAATATCTGGGATAATCTTTCTATTTCAGAATTTCTTCCTATAACTGGATCTAACTCTCCATTTGCAGCTATATCACTAATATTTCTGGAAAACATTTTTAATGTTGATTCTTTTTCAGTATCAGTATATTTTTTCTTATGAATTATTTTAATATTATTGCTTGAAGTTACATAGGATTTAATAATCTGATAATCAATTGAACACAAATTAAAAATTTTATGTAATGTGCAATCTTTTTCGAGTAACATAGAAAGCAATAAATCATTTTGTCCTGAACTTTTCCTTTTATCATTCTTAGCCTCAATAAAGGAATTTTTTAAAATTCTTTCTGCTCTTCTAGTTAAAGGTAAGTGACCAAGTGTAGAAGTAACATTAGAAGCTGTCAAAGATTCTTTTAATAGACTTTTCATTTTTTCAAGATCACAACCTACTGCTATAAGAGTATTAGATGCACTTCCCTTAGAATCTTTAATAATAGCTAATAATAAATGCTCAGAACCGACATAAGAATGTCCTATCTTAAGAGATTCTTGTTTAGATATTTTTAGTAATCTTTGTACACCTGATGTATAATTTTCATTCATTTTATTTTATTAATTTTTTTATTTTCTATTTTAAAAATATTACTTGCAATTTTTTCAAAATTCATATCATGACTTGTTATAACAAAAGTATAACCAAATTCTTTGTTTATATTAACAATTAATTCCAATAAAAGCTTAGTATTTATTTCATCTAAATTTCCAGTTGGCTCATCAGCTAAAATAATTTTTTTTCCACCTAATAATGACCTTAGCATTGCTACTCTTTGCTTTTCACCGTGAGATAATGTATTTGGAAAAACATGCTTCAGATGTTTAATATCAATATATTTCATATACTTTTCAATACTAACTTTTGTATTATTTATATTTAATTTATTTATATAGGATGGTAGTAAAAGATTATCATAGACATTAAATTCTGGTAACAAATTATAATCCTGAAATAAATAGGAATACGAACTAATTCTGAAATCATTCATATTATCTTTTTGTAAATCATATGTTTTATTACCGTAAAGCAGTTTTCCACTATCTGGTCTAATCAAACAACCCATTATATTTAAAAGCGTAGATTTACCAACCCCAGAAGTACCTATAATTAAATTGATTTTTGAAGTATTAATTTTTATACTTGCATCATCAAGTACTAAATTACTTTTTGTCACATTTGTATAAGACTTGTTAATATTATTAAAATCTAACATATTTATCTTTTTTATTTAAGTAATACATTGGTAATGTAGAAAATAATGAAATAATAACAGTAATTATAAAAAATAAAGATAATGTTTCTAAATCAAAAAATTTTATAAAAACAGGCGAAAAAGGAAGCGCTCCATAAATTAAATTAAAAAAATTATATTGATTAAATAAATACAAAGAAAAATTTACAAATGAAAGCGATATTAGCACCATAAAAGATGAAAGCAAATAATTTAAAAAAAATAATTTAAGAGTTAATTCATAGATAGACATTCCTAAAATATTAATAATAAAAAATTGTTTAATTTTTTCATTAATTAATGTTGTCATAATTGAAAATAGGATAAAACAAGATAGCACAATAGCAAAAAATGCAAAAAAATAGTATATTTTCTTTTCAAGATTTAAACCATCTATAATTAAATTTGAATAAATGTTATTATTAAAAAAATTGCTTCTATTTTCATAATTCAAGTCGTCAAAATAGTATTTTAAGTTATTATCATTATCAACATCAAGATTGTTTAAATTTGTTAGTATATTATTATTAAAATCAAGAAAATCAATATTAAAAATACCATAAATTTCAAAGTCCTTATATTCGACAAAATTTGATGCTATATTAATGTCAGAAGGATAAAACAATGATACTCTTTCTCCAATATTTGCATTTAATTTTCTAGCAATATCATAACCTAAAATTATATGATTTGAATTAAGTTTTACACTTTTGTTATAAGTGCAATAATTTGATAATTTTGTTTTAAAATATTTATCAAAATTATCAAAACCGATAATTTTTGAAAAAATATTAGAGTTTTCTATGCAAATATTTTTTTCAAAACCTGGATTATAAGAAGTTTTATTATCTTGATTTATAAATTGATTGTTTTTTAGATAGTATTTATAGTGATATGAATCTATCTTTTTAAGAAAATTATATTCTATTCCATTCATGATTGACATAATCATAAAAATCGCATAGATACTGAAAAATAGCCCAATGACTGAAAATAAATATGATAGCTTTGGTTTTCCTTTGCTATCCTTAAAAAAAAAGATGAATAATTGCTTAAAACTCATATCTTTTGATTATAATGTTATAAAAATATATAGAAATAGAGAATATAATAAAAATCGACAAAGGTAAAACATAAAGAGGTAGTAATAAATTTATTTCTACTGGTAAAGAATCCGTAAAATAAACATATTCAGGTAATTTAATAATTTTAAATTTCGCTTCTAGAAAAAGTATAGCATACGATAGGCTAAATCCTACAAATGAACTTGTAAATAATATTATTAATGACCTAATTGAAATTACAGAAAAAATAAAGGAATTTTTCAAACCTAACGTTTTTAATAAAAAAAACTCTTTTTTATGGTTAGAAACATATAAAAAATTATTTTGTAATATATTAAAAATGCATATGACTAAAATAAAAAAAACAAGAAGATTAATTGGAGCATCATAAGTATTTAACCATTTAAAAAAATTTATATTTAAATCAAATATATTTTCAATATAGTAATTCTTATCATCTAAATTTTCAACAAGATTATTATTTGTAATAAAATAATCATAATTTGAACTTTTAAAATTATTAAATAATTTAGAATTGCCATAAATTCTATGTGTATCAAAATTTGGAATATTAGTTTTAAATATTCCACCTATTGTTAAAACATCTATATTTTCAATATTATCATCACTAATCTGTAAAAATGTTAACCTTTGACCAACATCAACATTTAATTTTTTTGCTAAAATATTACCAATAATTATTTTATCATTTGATAGTGAGCCTGATATTAAATAACTATCAATTTTATTTATAAAATTTTTTGTATTTGAAAATGAAATAATATTTACTGGTTCGGATACTCTTTTATTCTTAGCAATAAGATCTAATTCATTGATTTTAGAAATCTGGAAATCTCTAGATGATTTAATTGAATTATAGTCATCTTCTGTTAGTTTTTGATTATATTTTTTGGAAACTTTATACTTGCCATTTAAATCGATTAATAATCGTTCAACTGAGTTTTTGAAACCCGAATTAACTGATATTATTAATACAAGAAAAATTATAGATAAAATTGATATAAAAAATGAAAAAAAATTTAGATATGAATTAAAATTCTTATTTTTATTGTTAAATGAAATAAACTTTCTAAGAATTCGAATGTTCATTTTTCATAGCTGGGAATAAAATAACATCTTTAATTGATTTTTTATTAGTTAAAATCATAACTAACCTATCTATACCAATTCCAACACCTCCAGTTGGTGGCATTCCAACTTCAAGAGATTCAATAAAATCTTCATCAAGAACTTGAGCTTCATCATCACCTTTATCTTTTAGCTTTTTCTGTTCAATAAACCTTTCTTTTTGATCAATAGGATTGTTAAGCTCACTAAAAGAATTTGCTATTTCCATTTTATTTATAAATAATTCAAATCGCTCTACAATATTTCCGTTAGAGTTTCTCTCTACTTTTGCCAATGGTGATAGTTCTTTAGGATAATTTATTATAAATGTTGGATTTATTAACTTAGGTTCAACAAAATAAGAAAATGCTTTATCTAATGATTTAGCATATCCATAAGAACTATCAAGTTTAACATTATTTTTTAACATCAACTTATGAATTTGATTTGTATCCATTTTACTAACATCACTATTACTTGATTTATCTAATATTTCAAAAAAATTAAAAATATCAAATTTTTTATTAAAGTCAATTCCTTCAATTTCAAAATTTAAATCATTAATCAAGTTTTTAATCATACCTTCTGTTAATTTCATCATATCATAAACATCACTATATGCTGAATAAAACTCAAGCATTGTAAATTCAGGGTTATGGTTTTTATCCATTCCTTCATTTCTAAAATTCTTAGATATTTCATATACCTTTTCAAATCCGCCAACAATTAATCTTTTAAGATAAAGTTCATCAGCAATTCTTAAGTATAATTTTTGGTCTAGTGTATTATGATATGTTGTAAAAGGCCTAGCGTTAGCACCACCATATAGTGGTTGTAGAATAGGGGTTTCAACTTCAATAAACTTATTATCATTAAGATAATTTCTAATTTTATTAATGATGTTAAATCTTTTTATAAAAACATCCTTACTGTCATCATTGATTATAAGATCCAAATATCTTTTTCTATATCTGTGTTCTTTATCATCAAAAGAAAAAAATAATTCCCCATCTTTTTCTTTCATATTTGGTAAAGGATGTAAATTCTTTGATAGTAATTGAATTTCATCCGCATTAATTGATAATTCATTAGTTTTTGTAAAGAAAACCTTACCTTTTATCCCTACATTATCTCCAATATCAAGTTTTCTAACAATAATATCATATATATTTTCGGGTAAATTATTATTATTTGTATATACCTGAATTTTGCTCGACATATCTTTAATATTCAAGAAAGATGATTTACCCATTTTACGTATTGAAATAATTCTACCAGCTATTGAAACAGATTTATCAATATATTTTTTTTCATCATTTCGTATATCAGAAATATCATTATCTTTATTAAAATTATGTGGAAATGGATTAATATTATTTTTCTCCAAAAATTTTAACTTTTCTAATCTAAATTTTTTAATTTCATTTAAGTTTTTCTGATTATTACTCATTCACTCTCCATTTTTAATAATAAATATTTTCTAATAAATTCATTTATATCTCCATTCAATATTTTGTCTATATTGCTTGTTTCATAATTTGTTCTATGATCTTTTACCATTTGGTAAGGATGAAATACATATGATCTTATTTGGCTCCCCCAAGAAATATCTTTCTTAAGATCATTTAACTTATTTTTTTCTTGTCTATTTTCATTAATTTTTATCTCATATAATTTAGATTTAAGTATTTTTAAAGCAATATTTTTATTTTTCAATTGACTTCGCTGATTCTGACATTGACAAACAATACCTGTTGGGATATGTGTTATTCTTACCGCACTGTCAGTTTTATTAACATGTTGACCTCCAGCTCCACTTGCCCTATAAGTATCAATCTTTAAATCTTTATCATCAATAGAAATATCAATATCTTCATCAATTACAGGATAAACAAAAACTGAAGCAAAAGAAGTATGTCTTCTTGAATTAGTATCAAATGGCGATATTCTAACTAATCTATGAACACCTCCTTCTGATTTTAAATTTCCATATGCATTTAAACCATTTATTTCAATTGATACATCCTTTAGACCATTTTCATCACCATCTTGATAATTTAAAATATTCATATCGAATTTATTTTGATCAATCCATCTTTTATACATTCTAAATAACATAAATGCCCAATCTTCTGACTCTTTACCACCAGCACCTGGATGTATATTTAAAATAGCGTTCCTAGTATCATCTTTACTAGACATAATACTGGAGATTTCAAAGTTTTTCAAGTCATCATATATACTGTTTAAATGAGCTACTGATTCATCACTTACATAATTTTCCTCATTTACTATCTCTAAATGAAATTTAAGTAAATCAAGATTAGATATTAACTTAGAAATTCTATTTTTTTCATCATTTAAATATTTAATTTTTTTTAATATATTATGTGCTAAAGACTTATCTTCCCAAAAATTTTCTTCAGAGGTTTTAGATTCATAGTAAATTATTTTATCTGAAATTTTCTTTTCGTCAAAGATAACTCCTTAAATCTTCATATTTACTAAAACAAATATTAGATTTATTAATATAATCTTGAATTTCCATTTATAAATCTTTTAGCTTTAAAACAGGTTCTAATGAATCCCTTGTTTCTACAGGATCGTGAGTTCTAATAATATTAGCGCCATTTAATACGCTAATAGCCTGCATAGTCAAACTTTTATAGAGTCTGTCTTTAGGTAAGTTGTCGTTAAAATTAAGCATAGATTTTCTTGATAAACCTATAAGGATTTTACAATTAAATTTTTTAAATTCATTAATATTTTTAATAATTTCATAATTATTATTAAAACTTTTGCCAAAACCTATACCTGGATCTAAAATTATTTTATCAAGGTTTAAACCTATTTTAGATGCATAATTTAATCGTAAATCAAAAAACATTGATATTTCATCAATTAAATTTTTATAATTTGGATTTTGTTGCATACCTAAAGGATTTCCTTGCATATGCATGATGACTATGGGTACATCATACTCTTTAGATAGATCGATATTTTCAAAATTTTTTCCTCCTCCAGAAATATCATTAATCATATTAAATCCATTAATTAAACAATATTCAATAACTTTTGATTTATATGAATCGATTGATAATTTTTTATGTGTTAAGTTTAAGCTAATAAACTCTTCAACTCTTCGAAGCTCTTCTTTTTCAGGTAATGGTTTTGCGCCTGGTCTAGTAGACTCTGCACCAATATCAATAATATCAGATGATTCTAAATTTTGAAATTTTTTTTGTAAAGAAGATTTAGATAAATACTTACCATCATAAAAGGAATCAGGCGTGATATTAAGGACGCCCATAATTTCACAACTATTGTTTAACATGTGACAATTTATTTTTTAGTTGTTTTTCGTCTAACTCGTTTTTTTAAAGGTTTGGATTCTTCTTTATCAGCCACACCATTTTTAACAATATCTTCAAACTGAGTTCTATCCAGAGTTTCTCTTTCAATTAATACTTTGGAAACATCATGTAATTGTTTTAAGTATTTTTTAAGAATATTTGTTGCATTTTTCTCTGCATTTTTAATTAAAGTTGTAATCTCATTATCAACAAGCCTAGACTTCTCTTCACTAAAATCATTTGATTTTGAAATTTCCTTACCAAGAAACACTTCTTCATCTTTCTTACCTAGAGCCATAGGTCCAACTGCCTCACTCATTCCCCACTCACAAACCATTTTTTTAGCAATATTTGTTGCAACTGATATATCATTTCCTGCTCCAGTAGTAAAATTATTAAAAATAATTTTTTCGGCACATCTTCCACCCATAAGTATATCTAATTTACCAAGTAAGTATTTATTAGAATAATTATACCTTTCAACCTCAGGTATTTGAGCAGTTAACCCCATTGCTCTACCTCTAGGTACAATTGTTATTTTGTGAACAGGATCAGCAAATTTAGTAAAGTAGGCTACAAGTGCATGACCAGCTTCATGATAAGCAGTTATTTTTTTATCCTCATCTGTTAAAACCATACTTTTTCTTTCAACACCCATCATTACTTTATCTTTTGCATCCTCTAAATATTTCATGCTGACTTTTGTTTTATTCATTCTAGCTGAAAGTAAAGCAGCTTCATTTACAAGATTTTCAAGATCAGCCCCAACTAATCCAGGAGTACCTTGCGCAATGACATTTAATTTAACATCTTTTGCTAAAGGTATTTTTTTTGTATGAATTTTTAATATCATTTCTCTTCCGATAACATCAGGTGAGTCAACTACGATTTGTCTATCAAATCTTCCTGGTCTCAAAAGAGCTTTATCAAGAACATCAGGTCTATTAGTTGCTGCAAGGAGAATTACATTTGTATTNGTATCAAAACCATCCATTTCCACTAAAATCTGATTTAANGTTTGCTCACGTTCATCATGACCACCTCCTAAACCTGCNCCCCTATGTCTNCCAACAGCATCAATCTCATCAATAAATATTATACTAGGTGAGTTAGTCTTAGCCTGATTAAATAAATCTCTAACTCTGCTTGCTCCAACGCCAACAAACATTTCTACAAATTCAGCCCCACTAATTGTAAAAAATGGAACATTTGCTTCACCTGCAACTGCTTTAGCAAGCAATGTCTTACCTGTTCCTGGAGGGCCTAGAAGCAAAGCACCTTTAGGAATCTTTGCCCCAATTTTGTGATATTTATCAGACTTCTTTAAAAAGTCAACAATCTCTTGAAGCTCTGTTTTCGCTTCTTCACATCCAGCAACATCCTTAAATAACTTTTTTGTTTTTTTTGAATCAACAACTTTTGCTTTACTTTTAGCAAATGAAAAAATATTATTTTGTCCTCCAACACCTCCTTGCATTCGCCTCATTATTAAAAACCAAAATACTAGTATTAATATCCAAGGAGAAAACTGAAAAACATAATCTAAAAAAGATAGTGTTTTCTGTCTAATTTTAACATCAATTCCAAGATTTACAAGTTCATTTACTAAATCATTTGTCAATTCTGGTAAAACTACAGTAAATGAGCTAATCTCATTATTAGATAAAGTACCAAAACAGGTTGGCTCACAAGTTCCAACTAAAAACTTATCTTCAATAGTAACAGAAGATATATTTTCATATTGATCGTTATATATATCAGTAAACTCAGCATAACTAATCTCTATTGATTTTGGCGCAATAGAGGCATATTGTAGAACAGAAACTGAAACTATTATTATGACAATCCATAATAAAAAATTTCCACCTAAATTTTTCATTAACTTATTTTTTATCTTATCTTTTTCTTCACTCATCGTCTATATAAATATCCTTTAAATTTCTAAATAAATTATTATAATCTAAGCCGTATCCTATTACAAACTTATTTTCAATTTCAAAAGCAGTTATCAAATCGATATCTTCTATGTTTTTTGCTATATTTTTATGTAGTAAAGTTACAACTTTTATACTTATTGGTCCCAAACTATTAAAACGTGAATATATTTCTTTTATAGTTGCACCTGAATCAATAATGTCTTCAACTATAATAATATCTTTATTCTTAAAATTTTCATCGATCTCTTCAACTGACAATTTTCCTCGACTAGTTCCTGAATATGATTTTGCTGAAACAAACGAAATTTCATAATCAAAATCACATTTTTTTAATAAGTCCATCATAAAAAAAACACAACCTGTTAAAACACCAACAACAATTGGTTGTTTATCTTTATAGTCTCTATTTAATAATTTTGCGATATCTTTAATTCTATTATCAATATCTTGCTCAGATAAATATTTTATAAAATTATGATTTTTATATTCAATTTTTTCCAATATTATTCCTTTATTGTTCTAATATAATATTTACAAGGAAAATAATATCAACAATATTTACGACATTATCATTGTTAAAATCACCTTCAGCAATATAGTTTGTAGCTAAAACTGAATTAACAAGAAAAATAACATCTACAATATTTACAGATAAATCATTATTTAAATCTCCAACGATTTGACATGTTGATAAACCATCACATACACCAAAAGCATCTTCAGTAGCACAACCACCGCATATTCCTGCACAATCTTGCTGTTCGCCATTAGGACCAAGTGCTAAGATTTCTGGAGATACTATATCTTCAGTTATAGTACCACCATCACATATACAGCACATTTCATTAGATATAAAATCGTCATCATCATAGTTACCACACCAAGAAGGATAATCATTATATGCAGCACAATCATCTCCATATGGATCAACAGCACCATTATCCGTATCTAAACAAACAGGCTCTGTAACAGCTGGAATGTTTTCACCACAACATTGATTTGCTCCTGCACCTGGACCACCCCATACNCCACACTCATCTTGTACACAGGCATCAATACCTGTATTACCACCATAACAATTTCCACAGTTATCTANAGTAGCAGTACCATTACATGTTCCAAAGCAATCTTGCTCAGCTAATCCATTTGGTGTACCATTACAATCACATAATCCAGTATTAGGAGAATTATCACCTCCGCAAACTCCACATTGATCATACTCACCAAAACATAAAGATAAATTCATTTGTTCTGACATATTATTGATTGAATCATTAACATATATATTTGTGCTATAGGTTTCTCCGAAATTAAATTCATCTGTACTAATCATCAACGGTATAACTACACTTTCACCTCCTATTAAACTTCCAGAATTTGATGATGTAGAAATCCAATTTGGGTTAGAATTTAATAGAATATTATCAATAGCCCAACCACCTCCTAAACCATCACCTGATTCATTTGACTCAGAATGAAACCTTATTTTAATTTCTTTTCCAGCATAAGATTCTANATNGTANGNTTNCTTTATAAACTGATCTGAACTTTGANTNAAGACATCAAGATTAATCCACTGNTNATTATCATATACTTGAATNGAATTAGNATGNTGATTNCCAATAGNATATTTAAACCAATAGTCAAAAGATAATTCNGNTAANGATTGATTTGGNATTNNAATTNATGGAGNAATTAAAAAATCCATACTNCCATCANTNCANCCATTNANNGNANANCANTCNGNAGNACANGATGGACANATATTATATTGTTCATCATCAGTNTANACATAATTTCCTCCAGACCAATNNGGAATATCAAAATACATATCACTNATCTGTGATNATATCCAATCTGGCCATGCACTTNTTTCNTCTGTTCCAACAATCCAACCTCTTCCATTTGATGATCTTTCCCAATTTTCTGGTAAATTATATTCAGTTGTTGANAGAGTATTATCTAAAGTTAAATTATCAAAATNTTCAGATAAAAATATGTTATCAATAATTCCAATATCATAAACTAAAACAGANCCATTTTCACCGCTATTTGTTAGTGTAAATTCAGTATANACTGTATTNGNAGATATTGNCTCTAAACTTATAACATCTGTGCTTAGTGAAATATTAGGATTTTGAGTATTTGTGATACTTATATAAGCATTGTTAATATCAAAGAAAATATTATCTGAAGCTTTTACCATTATTCGGCAAGAATCTATATTAGCAAGCATAGGAAGAGTAATATCATGTGATCCATCATTTGATACATCATCAGCAANAAGCATATCAAAATTTCTTCCTGCATCTCTAGATAAATATATATCAACATTAGAACAATTTACGGGAGCTTGATTAGTATTTGATACATCCCAAGTAATTGTTTGAGTTGATTCAGATGGCCATGAAATAGGCTCAGATTGAGAAGTAACTCTAAANGGNCCTGAATCTCCATCTACAGAAAATTGAACACTTTTAAAATTAATTGCACTTGACTGAACNTCATTTGTTCTAACCTGCAACCTCATATTAATATCCCTTGATCCAAATGGTAATCTTTCAACAGTTAAAATTGTTCCATAGTCATCTGCAGTTGAAGAATACTGATTATTTAATAAACTTTTCATTGAAGGAAAATATCGTTTNTAACCTTCATGACTTAGATCAACTGTTGCGAATAATGGTCCTTCATTTGATGGCCATGGAGATAAACCTGAACACTCTCCAGCAGCTCCAGTTAAATCCATACAATATGATACTGAAGATGGATCGTTTTGCTCCCATGAAAATAAATAGTTGGGATTACTTGGAGTTGAACTTCCTTCTAATAAAAATGGCGTTTCCTTAGGTATTGAGAAATTAGAATTAGGAACATTTAATTCTGGTATAATATTATTTGATTCAATACTTGTATATCCATTTAAATAAGAATATGTATTTGAATATATTGGATTATTTAAAAGTTCATTATATTTTTTATATCCCATCTCAATTGTATGCAAAGAATATTGATCTCCTATACCTCCATCAGATGTTCTAGTTCTAGAACCCATTATTGTACCACCGAGTGTGCATCTATACCCTCCTTCAATAGTAATATTGTGAGCTGAACCTAGATTGTGACCAAGTTCATGGTTTAATACAGCATAATCTGGATTATTAGCTGAAATAGGTCCTGGAGCCTGTGCTACACCACCATTATAAATAGGATTAAGAACTAATCCATATTCCCACAAACGTGATTCACTTGGAGCATTTAAACCACCAACCCCTATTACCGACTCTAAATATGGCTCAACATTACCAAGTTCACAATATTTAGGGTCTCCATCTGCTTGTGTACAGGTATCCCAAGTGTAAGTAAAACCATCATCACCACCTGGTGTTAAATTATCATCTGTAAAAATTAAAATATCTTGGTTTGGAATAAGAACAAATTCAAAGCCTAGTTCTCTCCTCCATAGTAAATTCAACTGATTAACCATTGAAGCAATCCAAGTTAGACCACCTTGAACGGTACCATCAGAAACTGCATTAGTTGCATCTGTTGTCATTATCATCGCTATTCTATAAGTAATTAATTTATCACCCATTGTATAACAAGGTTCGTTTTCTCCAATACAACTATCAAAATTCCGCAATATCGAACTATTAGAAGAAACGGTATTACCACAATTAAATTCATTATTCTCAAGCGCTTCATCACTTTCATTAAAGGATACTCTAAATTGATCAGATTGATTTAAATTAGAAATAAAAATATTTCCTTCTGAACTTAATATCATCGCTTTTACAAAAGATTCACTAGTAGTTAAACTAACTCTTTCAGATGGAGATTCAACACCAACTCCAGTATAAGTTATAATAGATGGAAATTTATCACTTAATTCTCTTGGAATTACAGATGATTTATACATGTAAAAATTTTTTGTTTTACCATCAGGAGTAGGAAATGACATTACAACATTAGAGTTTGTACCTGATTTTAAGGCTGGGGATCCACTTAAATCTATAATATCAAAATTTGTATACACAGTATGATTATTAGATTGAGCGATTACAAAACCTACTAATAAAATAAAAGTTAAAATATTTTTTCTTATCATTTTATACCTCCTTTTTCATTATTAATGACAAACATTTAGTTTTATCAAACTTACTATAATACATTGTTGCTAAGTTAGGCACACAAATCACATTTCCTTTATTACCTCTTATTACTGGGTAATACAATTTATCATAATTTGATATTTTATTATCAATAAATATATCACTAATTTTTTTTGTTGAGTTTTTTAAATGAATTTTATCACCTTTCTTCCAATGAGATATATAAGAGCCATTATTTAACAAATTCATCGGTACAATATTCATATCATAATTTTCAGAAGATTTAAACGAAATATGAGTATCATACCAATTATAGCTTTCACTTTCATCATTAATTAGAAGATTATTTTGCAAGGTTCTTGGAATTGATATGATAATACTTCTTCTTTCTTTTTGCAATAAAATTCTATTAGAAAGATTTACCGATAGACCATTTCTTCCATTTTTAATTATTTCATAAATATTATGCCAATGAGAATCAGTAATTTTTAATGCCTCATCATCGAATGAATTGGAAACTATATAGTTTAAAAAAAGCTTAGTTTCCAAATATGAGAAAAAATCTATAAAATTTAAATTTAGCTCAATAAAATATTTGCTTTTTCTTAAAATTAAATCTTTATTATTTTTTTTGAATTTATTTAAATAATTAAAATATTTAACATCAGACCTATTTTTTAACTTTATCAGGTTATTATAATAAATCTTATTATAACGTTTTTTACTAATTAAATACCTTATCTTATTTCGTTTGAATGATATATCTCTATTTGTTGAATCTTCGATCCATATCAAGCTATTTTTTTTAGCATAACTGTATATTTGTTTTTTATTAATATCTAAAATTGGTCTATACAAGAATTGATTTTTTTCACGAATCCCTATTCGTGAAATCCAATTTGCATTATCATTATCTTTCATTATAAGCGTTTCTAATTGATCATTATAATTATGAGCTGTTAAAACTCTATCGTAATTATATTCATTGGCAAGTCTAAGTATTTCGTTATACCTTATTTTCCTAGCATTATGTTCAAAATTTTTACTACTTAATTTTACATTTAATAAATGTAGTTTTATATTAAACTTAGAAGATAATTGTCTTAATAACGACTCTGCATCATTAGATTTAATATGAAAATTGTAATTAGTATGAAATAAAGAAATATTTAATTTATTATTTATTTCTTTTACTTTTAACAATATATGTAACAAAACTATACTATCTACACCACTAGATATTGATAATAAAACATTACTTATTTTATTATCTAAAAAATGTTTAAATATCTCATTAACTTTAGACTTCATCAAAAAATAATGGCTTTAAACATTGGATCTTATCTTCATATGAATTTGGATATAAAAACCATTCTGCTATTGATATTGAACTAAGTATTGAATTACCATCTTGTGGTGTAAAACTAAAACCAGTAATTTCATAATCATTAATCATAGCAAGTGAAGGTACAGGAATAACAACCTGATTCAAGATTCTACCAAAGTGTCCATGATCTCTTCCAAAAGAGAAAACTTCATTTGCATTAATTTTGTTTGTCAAAGCAATTCTATCATTTTTTTCTAATTTATCAATAATTTTAGTCATTGATGTTTTATTTTTTACTTTTAAAGAAAAATGAGAAATATGCATGTATTGGGAATTGACTTTCATTGCAGAAGAGTATAAATTCAAATCTAAACCCATTGTTTTAAATAATTTATATGCATCTTCAGCATGATGTGTTCCAAACCTTTCACTACTATGTGAACCAACTTGAGGTGATGGAACAAAACTTGAGGTTTGACTTAAATCATTAGATCTTCTAATTAAAGTAAATTTACCTTCAACTAAATTATCATCTCCTTCATCTAGCACTAGTGTATTAATAATAGTTGATAAATTATGCGTGTTACAAGAAACAATTTGGATATATTTATCTTCACCTATTTTCAAAGCATTATCGTTAATTCCTCTTGCATAACGCTTACCAAAACCAGATTCTGAACCTTGAGCAACAAAACCTAGAGTATTTTTTTCATATTTTTCATAATATTGATTCTTATTCATCTGTCCAAAACCTTTAGGTGTACAATCGATTACTACAGAAGCTCTTGAAATTGCTTCTTCAGTATTGAAGTCAGGATTAAGACCAATATCATTAAAACCATCAAACTTATCCTCATGAGTTGTTAATCTTGCTCCTCTTTTTTTAATTAAGTTAAGAACTTTAGATCTATCTGTCGTTAATGGTGTATTTTTGTGAAATGTAACCTCATCAATACCTAGGTCATCTTTAAAATCACATAATAATCCAATTAGAGGCTCTCCAATAGTTCCAGTACCTACTACATGAACAATTTTCCTAGACATAATTTCTCCTTTTGTATTCATAATCAACTGAAGTCATTAAATATTTTTTTAATTTTTTAAAACCATGTTTATCATATACTTTAATTTGATTATTAGCTTCTGTTCCATTTTTAATAATATTTTGAACTGTATTAATCACATGAGAATTACCAAAGTATTCCAAAGAATTTTTGCTATATGCAATCATTCTGTTTATCATTTCTTCCATTGTTACTAACTTAGAATCATAAGGATCTATTATCTTACAAGAAAAGTTTTTTGAAGAAGCTTTCCATAGTCCATCTGTAAGATACTCATAACAATAATCATGATTATAATCATTATTTATAATAATACTACGAACTAATGATTGAACTAAAGATATAATCATGTCAGTGTTTTGAAGAGATCTTTGCACATCACATACTCTAAATTCTATAGTTTTATAATCATAGTGTGGTCTAATTTTCCACCAAATCTGGCGAGGTTTTGATATAGTTTTTGTTTCAATATATTTATTTATAATTTCTTCATAATCTTTATAAGAATTCAAAAAAGATGGTATTTCTGTTCTAGGAAATAAACCAAACTGAAAAGTTCTTGAAGAAAGCATGCCTGTATTTTGACCCTCAAAAAAAGGAGAATTTGTTGATAATGCTAAAAGAGGAGGAATCCATCTTCTAAGAGTATTGGTAACGCTTACTAATTTATCCTTATCATTTAATCCTATGTGAACATGAATTGAAAAAGTTATATTTTTTGTGGCATAGTACTTTAATTGATCTGAAACCCAATTATAGGAATCATTAATAACAAATTCTTGTTCATCAGTTCTAGCAGTTGGGTGAGTTCCACTGATACCTATTTTAAAATTATTTTTTTTTGCAATTTTATTAATTGTATTTCTTAACATACTAATTTCAGATAAACAATCAGAAACATTATCATGGACAGAAGTATTTGATTCAAACTCAGATAGAATAAGTTCATAGCTGTATCTATCTAATAAATTTTTAGGTAAATTTTTCATTAAAAAATTTGCTTTATTTGCCAAGTCTCCAACATTATCACAAAGCATGTATTCTTCTTCAACTCCAATAGTATAATTACTAATCATATTACTGACTTCTCCTGCCAATCTCCAAAAACATTTTTCATTGACTCAACAATCTCACCTAAAGTAGCATATTCTAATACTGCTTCAATTATTGGACTAATTAAATTATGTTTTGTTTTACAAGTTTGTTCAATTTTTCTTAATTTATCTTTTACCTTAGTATTATTTCTGGATTTTCTAAGATTACTAATTAATTTTATCTGATCATGTTCAACTTTATTAGAAATTTTTAATATTGGTATAGTTATCTCTTCTTTTTCATTAATATATTCATTCATTCCAACGATTATTCTTTTATTGGTATCAATTTTTTCATTCAATTCAGCTGAAGAATCAGCAATTTCTTTTTGCAAATATCCAGATTCAATACATTCAATAACACCGCCCCTATCTTCAATTTTCTTAAAATATTCAAGGACATCTTTCTCCATTGACTCAGTTAACTCTTCTACATACCATGAACCTCCCAAAGGATCAGCAACATTAGCAACACCTGTTTCGTGAGCTAAAATTTGCTGTGTTCTAAGAGCAATTTCAGCAGCTTTTTGTGAGGGTAGTGCTAATGTTTCATCCATAGAGTTAGTATGTAATGATTGAGTACCACCTAACACTGCAGATAATGCTTGAAAGGAAGTTCGAGTGATATTATTTTCTGGTTGTTGAGCAGTTAATGAACAACCTGCTGTTTGGGTATGAAATCTTAATTTAAGGGATTTGGGATTTTTAGCTTTATATTTATTTTTCATAAAATTTGACCAAATTTTTCTTGCTGCTCTGTATTTCGCTATTTCTTCAAAAAAATCTGAGTGAGAATTAAAGAAAAAAGAAAGCCTTGGAGCAAAATCATCCACATCTAAACCTGCTTTAATACAATAGTCAACGTAAGTAAATCCATTAGCTAAGGTAAATGCTAATTCTTGTTGAGCAGTAGAACCTGCCTCTCTAATATGGTATCCACTTATTGAAATCGTATTATATCTAGGTAAATTATTTTTACAATATGAAACCATATCAGTAATAATTCTCATTGATTCTTTTGGAGGATATATCCATTCTTTTTGAGCAATATACTCTTTCAGAATATCATTTTGCAAAGTACCATTTAATAAAGACAAATCATTATTTCTTTTTATTGCTAGAGCAACATAAAAAGCAAAAATAATTATAGCTGGACCATTAATTGTCATAGATACGCTAACCTTAGTTAAATCAATACCTTCAAATAAACGCTCCATATCTTTTAAATTAGATACTGATACACCACAATGCCCTACCTCACCTAATGCAAAATCATGATCAGGATCATAACCCATTAAAGTTGGCATATCAAAAGCTACTGATAGACCCGTTTGGCCTTGTTTTAATAGAAATTTAAATCGTTCGTTGGTTTCTTCTGGTTTACCAAAACCAGCAAATTGTCTCATGGTCCATAATTTTCCTCTATACATAGTATTGTGTATTCCACGTGTATAAGGATATTCACCCGGATCATTTAGATTTTCTTTATATCTCTTATTTGCTTCATTAGGTTTATAAAAAGATTTATTATATTTACCTGATATAGATTCATAATCATTATTTTTACTATTTTTTGACATTATATATATTTTTTTAAGACATTAGTTATTGAATTAACATCCAAACCTTCTTCTTTAAATAAGTTAGAATTATTTCCATGATTTGAAAAATGATCTTTTACACCAATTAATTTTAATGTTTTTGTAATATTATTTTTTGAAAAAAACTCAAGTATTGAAGAACCAAATCCTCCTCTTATCATCCCCTCTTCAATTGTAATAAAAATATCATGATTTTCAGATAGTTTTTTTAGCATCTTTTTATCAAGAGGTTTTATAAATCTACAATTTACAATTGTTAATTCCACATTAGACTCAATTTTAATAGCTTTTGCAGATAAACTAGCATGTTCAATCATTCTTCCAAATGTTAAAATACAAATTTTAGAAGAAGATTTTGTTACATATTCCCAAGTACCAATTTTAATATCATTAAAATTATGTTTTTCATTAAACTCAGTAACACTTTTTGGATACCTGATTGACATCAGATGCTTATTTTTGATGGCTGTATATATTAAATCCATAAACTCGTTGCCATCTTTAGGGGCACTTAAAATGAGTCCAGGGATTGATGACAAAAAATTAATATCAAAAACACCATGATGAGTAGGACCATCATTTCCTACTAAACCAGATCTATCCATACAAAATAAACCAGGTAATTTTTGTAGAGCAAAATCATGAAGTATACAATCATATGCTCTTTGCATAAAGGTTGAATAAATAGCAATAACAGGCATTTTACCATCAGCAGCTAATCCTGCACCGTATGTGACAGCATGCTCTTCAGCAATACCAACATCTATATATCTATCTTTATACTTTTTGTAATACTCTTCAAGGCCTGTACCAATACCCATAGCTGCTGTTATACATTCAAAACTATAATCGTCAGCTATTTTAGTTAATGTTTTTCCTAATAGCTTTGAATAACTTATTGTATTTTTTTCGAGATTGGTACTATTAGATGTACCTGACAAACTATAGTACTTTATTGCATCTTTATCTCCAATATTTACACCTTTTGATTTATTTGTGTGAACATGAAGTAATACTGGAGTATTCATTTCTTTTATAGAATTAAATACTTTAATCATATTTTCAATATCATGTCCATCAATTGGCCCAATATATCTTAATCCAAGCTCTTCAAATAAAATACCTGGAGTTAAATAAGCTTTTAAACTTCCTTCCGTTTTCTTTATAAATTTTTTAATAGGATTAGAAATTGTTGGTATTTTATCAGTTAAATTCCATAAGTCTTTTCTTAATTTATTATAAGTTGGATTAGTAACAATTCTAGTTAAGTATTTTGATAATGCGCCAACGCTTTCTGATATTGAATATGAATTATCGTTTAAGATAACTGTCATCTGGGTTTTATGAAAACCTAAATTATTTAAACCTTCATAAGCTAATCCTCCAGTCATAGCTCCATCACCAATTATTGAAACTATCTGATGATTTTTTTTATCTTTATCTCTTGAATGAGCATAACCAAGTCCAGCAGAAATTGAAGTACTTGCATGTCCTGCACCAAAACTATCATACTCGCTTTCATCAATTTTTAAGAAACCACTGATACCTCCATATTGTCTTATGTTTTTAAACTCATTTTTCCTTCCTGTAATTATTTTATGAGCATATGCTTGGTGACCTACATCCCAAATCAATTTATCTACAGGTGTATTATAAACATAGTGTAAAGCAATAGTTAAATCTACAGCACCTAGTGGTGATGAGTAGTGTCCACCTTTTTCAGATACCACTTCATGTATATAATTTGAGACTTCAGAAGATAAAGTTTTTAAATCATTAATTGATAAACTTTTCACATCATCGGGTGATTTTATTTTATTTAAAATTTTATACATTATTTTTAACCATCTTTATGAAATATTCATGAATAATAGTACTTGATGATAGCTCAGGATGAAATGATGAAACAAGTATATTTTTATATTGTAATAATACAGGATTATTTTCATAATGAGCTAAAATCTTATTTTTTTTTGATAAACTTGTAAGTTTAGGAGCTCTAATAAAAGAAGCATTGATTTTATTTTTTAAAAAATTAATATTTATTTTTTTTGAAAAAGAATTTATCTGTCTACCATAAAAATTTCTTAATGATTTAACTTTGATTAGATTTAATGTATTTATTTTCTTATCATCGCACTCTGATGAAACCAAGATTGCACCAGCACAAGTTCCATAAACACAATGATCAATAGCAAAGTCTTTTATTTTTTTGTACAAATTAAACTTATCTATTAATAATGATATTACTGTTGATTCACCTCCAGGTATTATTAATCCATTAATTAAATCAAAATCAGTTGTTTTTTTTACTAAAACACTAGAGACTTTTAATTTACTTAAAACATTTAAATGTAAAGAAAAATCTCCTTGCAAAGCTAAAACACCAATTGTCACTACCAACCTCTCTTTTGTAATAGTTGATCTTCTGGTATTTGTGAAATATCTAAACCTTCCATTGCTTTTTTAAGTCCTGTTGAAACTTTACATACAATATGTGGATCATCAAAATAAGTGGTTGCCTCAACAACAGCATTTGCCATACCTTCAGGATCTTTAGCTTTAAAAATACCTGAACCTACAAATACAGATTCTGCACCAAGTTGCATCATCAGAGATGCATCAGCTGGAGTTGCAATACCTCCTGCACTAAAGTTTGGAACAGGTAATGTTTTTTTATCTTTAGCTAGTTTAACTATTTCATAAGATGCATTGATTTTTTTAGCATATGACTTTAACTCAGAGGGAGAAAAAGATTGTAATGCATCAAGCTCACTAACTATAGTTTTCATGTGCGTAACAGCTTCAACAATATTACCTGAGCCTGCCTCTCCCTTTGTTCTAATCATAGCCGCNCCTTCATCAACTCTTCTAAGCGCTTCACCTAAATTCCTTGCACCACATACAAAAGGAACTTTGAAATCATGTTTATATATATGATTAGAATTATCAGCGGGAGTTAAAACTTCACTTTCATCAATAAAATCAATTTCTAAAGTTTGNAATACTTGCGCTTCNGCAAAGTGACCTATTCGACATTTAGCCATTACAGGNATGGATACACTATCTTGAATTTCCATAATCATTTTTGGATCTGACATTCTTGANACACCACCATCTGCTCTAATATCNGATGGAATTCTTTCTAAAGCCATGACAGCACATGCACCAGCNTTTTCTGCAATTTTNGCTTGTTTTGAATTAGTTACATCCATTATAACTCCACCTTTNAGCATTTCAGCTAATCCAACTTTTAATTCAAATGTATTTTTTTTCATATTTCTTTACCTATTCTTTCTATTTTATTTTTAATGTTTTTAATCAAATAATCTGGTGTTGATGCTCCAGCACTAATACCAACTGTTTTACAATTATGAAACCATTTTTCATCTAATTCCTGTTCATCTGTAACTTGGTATGTATTATTATTTAAATNTTTTGATAATGAAGTTAACCGCTTTGAATTTGCACTTGTAAATGAGCCAATTATAATCATTATATCAACAATTTTTGCCAAATCNTTTATCTGTTCTTGATTTCTCTTAGTTGGATAACAAATCGTATTNACAAATCTTAAATCGAAAATTTTAGTCATTAATATTGAAATTATTTCNTGAACATTTTCAATTGCTTGAGTAGATTGTGAAACAATNCCAGCNTTTCTTATTCTTTTTAAATTTTTTGCTTCTTCTGGNTTTGATATAACAATAGTATTTTTTGCTTGATCAGCAATTGCTACTACTTCATCATGTCCATGATCACCAATGACAATAATCTTTCTTCCTTCACTATGCAGATTTCTTACATCTTCATGAATTTTATGTACTAAAGGGCAAGTTGCATCTTTTATATCAAGAGATAAACGGTTGGCTTCCTCCCAAATATCATTTTTTGTTCCATGNGCTCTAAATAAAACTGTTCCATTTNTAGGTACATCTTTCAATGAATTAACTACTTTTGCACCAGCATTATTTAAATCATTTACCACTNTTTCATTATGAACTATATCTCCGAGCATATAAACTTCNCCTTCTTGTTTTGCTATATCATGTGCCATATCTACAGCATCTCTAACTCCAAAACAATATCCTGCATTTTTTGCAATAATTATCTTCATTTAAAGCTTAGGTAACGTTATNCCAACTTGAGACTGATATTTACCAGATTTATCTTTATAAGAAACCTCACAATCTTCATCAGATTCAAAAAATATAACCTGACATAATCCTTCATTAGAGTAAATTTTTGCNGGTAAGGGAGTTGTATTTGATATTTCTAGGGTAACATAACCTTCCCATTCTGGTTCAAAAGGGGTAACATTTACGATAATTCCACATCTAGCGTAAGTAGATTTACCTAANCATATAGTTAAAACATTTCTTGGAATTTTAAAATATTCAATACTTCTTGCTAANGCAAAGCTATTAGCTGGAACAACNCAAACATCNCCTTTAAAATTTACAAATGACTTATCATCAAATTTCTTTGGATCAATAATACTATTATTTACATTAGTAAATATTTTATACTCATCAGAAACTCTTATATCATAACCGTAAGAAGAAAGACCATATGATACAACATCTTTTCGAACATTACTTTCCACAAAAGGCTCAATCATTTTATTATTAATAGACATTCTCTTAATCCATTTATCAGATTTAATTGACATTTATTTTTCCTTTTAATTTATTTAAAATTTTNTGTTCTATATCTNTAGCATCAAGATTATTTACTGTTGCTCCAGCTGCTAACTTGTGTCCACCTCCTCCNAAAGATATTGCAATATCATTAATTATATATTTCCCTCTTGACCTAAAATTAATTCTATATGAATGATTTTGCTCAACTATGCAATAAGCAACTTGAACGTTGTTTATTGATCTAAAAAAATCAGTAAATCCTTCAACATGTTCATAAGATGAACCAGCTTTNTTTTGAATTTCTTTTGAAATTATAACACCACAGACTTGATTTTTAAAACTAAATTTTAAATTTTTAATTGATTCAGAAAGAAGATTTATTTGGTCTAAACTTCGTCTTTCATAAATTTTTTCATAAACATTATAAGGTTTAACACCTTTATCAATCAAAAATCCAGCCATTTTATGGCTATTGGAATCTGTTGAATTAAATCGAAAAGATCCGGTNTCTGTTATNAATGCTGAATAAAGTGCATCAAGAGAAATCTGATTGTATTCTGTGAAATTTTTATATTGTAAATAAGACCATACCATATAACCAGTNGAGGCACAATTTGTATCAACTAGTACTAAGTCAAAATAATCAGAATCATATGGATGATGATCTATGACAATNGAAAAAATATTATGAATTTTTATTANATCACTAAGNTCATTCATNCTNTTATGATCACCTATATCAAAAGATATNACGGCATCTGCAGTTGNAATCCANTTNATATGCTTATCACTNTCCCATACNTCAATTACATTATCAGGATCTAAAAAGCTTAAATAATCAGGCGTCTTAGATGAGTTTATTATCTTACATTCAATATTAAGACTAGTNAGAAAATAATACATTCCTAGCTCAGAACCAAGACCATCAGCATCNGGATTAACGTGAGTTGTCAGAAATACTTTTTTAGTACCTTTTAAAATTTTATCTAATAGATTCCAATCAAGCATAAATTAGAAAAAAATTATTGAAAATATTAATAATACAGGAACTATAAAAATNATTGACCAGAACATATAACCAAAAAATGAGGGCATATCAATTTTATTTTCTTCAGCTATTGATTTTACCATAAAATTTGGTGCATTACCAATATATGACATTGCACCCATAAATACAGCACCAGCAGATATTGCAAGCAATGTTTCTCTACCTTGATTCATAAGATAAATGGGATCACCGCCAGCTGTATTGAAAAAAACAAGATAAGTAGGTGCGTTATCTAAAAAACTTGATAATCCACCTGTTATCCAAAAATACATTATATTTATATTATTACCATCTGAATTAGTAAGTAAAGATATTATGGGTTCAAGAGGTCCATTTAGACCAGCTTTTAACATAGCTATTGCTGGAACCATAGTTATAAAAATAGTAGCAAATAATTTNAATACTTCTTTTACAGGCTCCCAGGTAAAATCATTCTCNTTTCTAATATAACCTGGNGTAAACTTTAATGATATAATTGAAAGAAGTAGCAATGAAGTTACTTGAAANAAGGTACCATAAGTCATCATGCATTCACCTCCATANTCTACAAACCAATTAGATTTGTCAGAAATATCAGATTTCCATATACCACTTATTACTACTGNTAAGATTACAAATAAAATTAATATTAAATTAAATTTNCCATCAATCTTTATTGAAAAATTACTATTATTTAAATTTAAATTTTCTTTTTTATATACATAATAATCGAAAATATAAAAAATGATTAGTAGAGGAATTGATACAAAAATCATAGGTAACAAAAGATTGGTTGTTGTCCAAAAAAAGTTAATACCTTTTAAAAAACCTAAAAACAAAGGAGGATCTCCAAGTGGGGTAAGCGCTCCCCCAATATTAGAAACTAGAAAAATAAAAAATACAAATATATGGACTTTACTTTTTCTATCTTTATTTGATTTAATTAACGGTCTTATTAATAACATTGATGCTCCAGTAGTTCCCATCCATGAAGCTAAAATAGTTCCAATAAATAATATAGAAGTGTTTAATTGAGGCGTACCCTTCAGATTACCGGAAATAAGGACTCCTCCTGAAATAGTAAATAAAGCAATTAATATAACAATAAATGGGAGGAATTCTTTTAAATACACCTCAACTAAATAAAACTTTAAGGGATTTATACCAAAGTAAATCATAAAAAATAAAATGAAAGATATACCCCAAAAAGCTGAAATCTTTCCATAATTATGATGCCAATAATTTGGATTAATAATAGGAAAAATAGCAATAGATAAAAGAATACCAATAAAAGGAATTATCCACAGCAAACTTATAGAAGAACCATCAATATGTAAATGCTGATCAGCATGATTAACTAAGTCGGATGAACCAAACTCACCTGGAATCAAGATACCAAAAAAACATAAGAATAATATAAACTTATTAAGTTGCATATATTTGAATAGAAAATAACATCATAAATTTAGTAATATTTAGTATGATTCTAACAGTATTTATTGCTACTATTTTATTATTGTTTATTTTTTTATTAATGAGCATAGGATATTTATTTAATAACAAAGGTATTAAATCAACTTGCGGTACTGATGAAAATCCATGTACCTGCTCTCTAATTGAAAAATATAAATGTTTAAAAAGCTAAAATAAATATTTATTAAACCCTGCGCTTTGCTTTATTACTTTCTTTCCTTCTTCTTCTAAAATTAAATAACATTCTACATTATTAGTTTTATTAATTAAATCTAAACCTTTTTGGTATGGGAATAACATTAATATAGTTGCAAGAGCATCAGCATCAATGCAATCTTGAGCTACAACTGTAGCACTTATAATATTATTTTCAAGAGGAAATCCTGTCTTTGGATTTATTATATGAGAATATTTCACACCATTATAGTACGTATAATTATTATAGCTTCCTGATGTAGCCATTGACAAATTAGAAAGATTAGTCTTAATTAAACTAAAATCATCTAGAGGATTTGTAATACCAATAATCCATTCAGCACCATGATTTCTACCAATACACTTGACTTCTCCACCGATTTCTACCATAAAATTATCATAACCTTCGTTCAAAAGTAAATCTGCAACTTTATCTACAGCATATCCTTTAGCAATTGAGCTTAAATCAATAATTGTATTTTTATTTTTTAAATTAATTTTATTATCTGAAAATTCTATATTTTTATAAGAAACATAATTTAATACTTTAAATATACTATCATTTTTAGGTTTATCACTTTTTAACGTAGGTCCAAAACCCCATAAATCAACTAGAGGAAACACGGTAGGATCATACATTCCATCAGAAATATTTGAATAATATAAAGATTTTTCTAAAACTATCATCATATCATCAGAAATAGTAAAACTGTTTTTATTTGAATTATTTATTAAACTTAATTCAGATTTGTTATCATATGTTGAGAAAACGGAACTTATATAATTCAGTTCATTTTCAATTTTACTTTTTAGTTTGCTATCTTTAAAAAATTTATTGTGATTTATTTTAATACTATAGCTAGTTCCCATAGTAAAACCATTTAAATCTAAATTATTTTTTGAACAGGAATTAAATAAAGGTAAAATTAAAAGAAATAAGGATATATATAATTTTTTTTTAAACTTAGCCACCAAAATCATCAAAATCAATCATTTCCTCATCAACGCCCAAATCATCTAACATTTTAGATACAGCAGAATTCATCATTGGAGGACCGCACATGTAATACTCTATCTCTGTTGGATCTTCATGTTTACCTAAATAATTATCTAGAACAACTTGATGAATAAATCCCTTATATCCAGTCCAATTATCTTCCGGCATTGGATCTGAGAGTGCAACATTATAACTAAAATTAGGAAATTCTTCTTCAATTTTTTTAAAGTGATCATCATAAAACATTTCTCGCTTGGATCTTGCACCATACCAGTAAGAAACCTTTCTTCCTGTTTTAAGAGTATGGAATAAATGAAACAGATGAGATCTTAATGGTGCCATACCAGCTCCACCTCCTATATATACCATTTCCCTTTCAGTATCTTTTATAAAGAAGTCTCCATATGGACCAGAAATTGTAACTTTATCTCCAGGTTTTAAATTAAAAATATACGATGAGGCNATACCTGGAGGAGCATCCCATTTATTTGGAGGAGGATGTGCTATTCTAACATTAAGCATTACAATATTACCTTCTGCTGGATGATTAGCCATTGAATATGCTCTAAACTCATCAGGATTACTATTTTTTGCAACTAGATCCCACATTTTGAATTTATCCCAATCTTCTCTATATTCATCTTCAACTTCAAAATCAGAATATTTTAATTTATATTCAGGAATATCTATTTGAATATAACCTCCAGATTCAAAGTCTAAATTTTCTCCTTCAGGAAGCTCAAGAACTAATTCTTTAATAAAAGTTGCAACATTATTATTACTTTTAACAGTGCATTCCCATTTTTTAATACTGAAAATTTCATCAGGAATTCGAACTTCCATATCGCCTTTAACTTTTACTTGACAAGCCAATCTATAATTATCTTTAATTTCAGATCTTGAAAAATGAGAAACTTCTGTTGGTAAAATATCTCCACCACCGCTCAAAACTTGACATTTACATTGCGAGCATGTACCACCACCACCACAAGCAGAAGGAATAAAAATATTTTCGCTTGATAATGTTGATAAAAGAGAACCACCAGGTTTAACCAAAGGTGATTTATCATCATCACCATTAATTAAAATTTTTGCATCACCTTGAGGTAATAGTTTCTTCTCAGCAATATTTAACATCACAACTAAAAGTAGAATTAAAAAAGAAAATACAAATATAGAGACTATTGATGTTGTTATAATCATAATTGAATTCCCGAAAATGCTAAATATGCCATAGAAACTAATCCCGTAAGAATCATTGTAATACCTAAACCCTTTAATCCTTCAGGAATTTGTGAATATCTTAACTTAAAACGTATGGCTGCCATAGAAACAATCGCTAAATAAAAACCAACACCAGAACTTAAACCAAAAACAACAGATTCACCAAAAGTATAACCTCTTTCATTCATGAACAATGAAGCACCTAAGATAGAACAATTAACTGTTATTAATGGAAGAAAAATACCAAGTGAGTTATAAAGAGTAGGGCTAAACTTATCAATAAACATTTCAACAAATTGAACCAATGCAGCAATAGTTGCAATAAAACATAAAATTCTTAAAAAATCTAAATTAACTTCACCTAAAACACTAATTCCAGTCCAAGATAACGCACCATCTTTCAACAAATAAGAATTTATAAACCAATTTAAAGGTACAGTTAATCCGTTAACAAATATAACAGCTTTACCCATGCCTTTAGAAGCCTCAACATTTTTAGAAATAGCCAAAAAAGAACACATTCCTAAAAAATATGCAAGTAAAATATTTTCTATAAAAATAGATTTTGTAGCTAAACTAAGATAATGTACAATTAATTCCATTTTATTCCTCTACAACAGAAGTTAATGAGCGCTGAGCCCATATAATTAAACCTAAAATAATAAATGCTCCAGGTGCTAAAATCATTAATCCATTATTAAATGACTCTGAGAAAATCCTTATGTCAAAGATAGTACCAAAACCAAATAATTCTCTAAAAAACGCAACTAAAATTAACATTATTCCATAACCTATACCATTACCTAAACCATCAAGAAACGAATCTTTAACATTATTTTGCATTGCAAAACCATCAGCTCTTCCCATTACTATACAATTTGTAACAATTAAAGCAATAAAAACTGATAAAGACTTACTTAAATCATACATATATGCTGCAAGCGCCTTATCAATCAAGGAAACAAGTGTTGATATTACAGTTAATTGTACAATTATTCTAACACTGGATGGAATATAGTTTCTTAAAATGGAAATTATAACATTAGACATTGTAACAACAAAAGTTAAGGCAAGAGTCATTACAACAGCTTGCTCCAACTTAACAGTAACAGCAAGAGCAGAACAAATACCAAGAACTTGCTTACTGATAGGATTATTATCTACCAAAGGATCTAAAAATATTTTTTTATTCATTTATTCTTCCTAAAATAGTTTTCATACCTCAATAAATCTCTTTTAAGTAAATCTTCAACTCCCCTACTAGTAATTGTAGCTCCACTAATACCATTTACTTCATATAAACTATTTTCATTTGCCTGACCTGCTTTAGTCACCTTAATTGATTCAATACTATCATCTAAATAAACTTCTTTTCCTGTAAAACTTGATTTGAACCATTCTTTGGTAATTTCAGCTCCCAAACCTGGTGTTTCACCATGCTTATAGAAAGTAATACCTTTAACTGTTGAGAAATTATTTTTATCTATCGCAAAATAACCATATAGAGATGACCAAAGACCTTTTCCTGAAATTGGAATAATTATAGCATTCATTGTTTCAGATAAAAATAATGGTAAATATTCATTTTCATCTATATAGTACTTTAATTCTCCTGTAGCATTGTTTTCTTTTGTAACAAATTGATCATGATTTACATCAGAAAGAACGTTACCACTTAAATCAAGTGTTATTTCTTTTATATTATCATTAAATTCTTTTAATATTTCATCCGTTGTTAAAATATCAGTATTCATACCAATTGTTTGTAGTAAATTTTTCTTTTTATCTAATTGTATATTAAACAAAGTTTTTTCTTTCAGACCTTCAGAAAATAAAGATAATAATAAGCTTGATACAAATGTAATTGATAATATAAAGATGTATTTATTTTTCATATAAAATTTCACGCTTTTTTATGTGTTTTTGAATTACATTGTAATCAAATAAAGGAGCAAAAGCATTTGCAAATAATATAGCTAGCATCATCCCCTCTGGATAGGCGGGATTAATGCATCTAATTATAACAACCATAAAACCAATTAATAATCCATAATACCATCTTCCTAAATTAGTATGAGCACTAGAAACAGGGTCTGTAGCCATAAAAACCATACCAAAAGCAAAACTACCCATTACAAAGTGATAGGTAGGAGTAATATCTAACATTGGGCTAGTTCCATCTATTTTACCAATTTGATTAAGCAATAAAGAGGTAACAACCATTCCAATAGTTGTAGCAACCATAGTTCTCCAACTAGCAATTCTAGTAAGAATTAATATTAAAGCACCAGCTAAAACAGCAACTGTAGAAGTTTCACCGATAGAGCCTGGTATAAAACCAAAAAACATATCTGACCATGAATAAGATAAGGTTGAATTAGATGACGTTTCTAATAACGGAGTAGCTTTAGATAAACCATCAGCTGGGAAAATCCAAGGAACGTTACCTGACATTTTTGAAGGGTAAGCAAAAAATAAAAAGGCTCTTGCTGTTAAAGCTGGATTAAAAATATTATAACCAGTACCACCAAAAATTTCTTTTCCAATAACAACACCAAATACTGTTGATAATGCTAACATCCATAATGGTACAGTAGGTGGCATAGTTAATGGAATTAAAAAACCCGTCACTAAAAAACCTTCATTTATTTCATGTTTTCTAACTACTGCGAATAATGCTTCGCACAATCCTCCAGCAGCAAAAACAACTAAATACATGGGTAATACTTGATACAACCCGTAAATAAAACAATCTATAAATGATGTTGAAGTATTCTCTGGTGACTGAAGTCCTACATTATATGTTCCAAAAATTAAAGATGGTAATAATGCTAATACAACTATAATCATTGTTCTTTTTAAATCAATTGAATCTCTAACATAAGGAGCATTTAAAGTCTGAGTATTTTTTGAATAAAGGAATGTGTCTAGTGCATCATGAAGAGGATGAAATTTTTTCAACTTGTTATTACTAAGAATTCTTTCTTCAATATTATCTAGGAAATTTCTCAACATTATATTTCACTCCGAACAAGATCTAAGCCATCTTCAATAATAGATGAAACCTCAACTTTAGATTGACAAATAAATGAACAAAGCGCAAAATCCTCTGGAGATGATTCATATATTCCTAATTTTTCCATCATTTCAATATCTTTTGCTAATATACTTTTAACCAAAAAATCGGGATAAATATTCATTGGTAAAACAGTTTCCCAGTTTCCCATAGGTATTATTGTTCTTACACTTCCATTTAAATGCGTGTTAAGTTTTGATTTATCATTTGAAACTAGTTTAGATAAAAATGTTCTTGTTAATGAGTATTTATTAAAACCTGGTTTTAGCCAACCTAAAAATTCTCTTTTCTTAGACATTTTAATTACAGATAGTATTTCATCATAATAATCTATAGATAAGTTTAAACTTGTTTCATTACCGCTTAAAACATCACCAGATATTACCCTTGCATTATCGCTAGAAATATTAATCATTTGATCGATTGGAGTACCTACAATAGTTTTATAATAACATGGGTTTTTGATAGCATTACCGCCAACTGAATAAAGCTTATAGTTAAAAAATTTTTTATTGGTAAAAAAATATCCAATTCTATTTAAATCTTGCAAAGATAAATACCATCTAGTATCATTAGCATTAACTATTGGATCTAAGTGATGAATTTGGACGCCAACATTTCCAGCAGGATGCAATTTATTAATACCAAAAAACTTCGTATTTTTCAGGCCTGTGAATGATGATTTATTGGAAACAGCCATATTTATATCNCAATCAAAAATTTGTTTCAATACATCAATTCCTTTTTGAAGGCAGTTTTCNATATTTTCAAAAATAAATTCATTATCAACAGCAAANGGNTCTGTAGGAATAGTNGATATAAAAAATGATTTTGGATTTGAATCAGCANTAGGNACCATTGANAATGGTTTCTGTCNNATTAAAGACCANAGACCAGATTCTAATAAAGTTTCTTTTGATACATTACACTTTAAATCTATTTGAGAAAACTTTTTATCATTTTTAATAATTAAAGATTCAACAACTCTTCTATTCCCAAATTTAATATCAGTTACAGTTCCAGATACCGAAGAAGTAAACATTACTTTATTATTATTTTTATCAAAAAATAAAGGCGTTCCGATTTTGACTAAATCATTTACTTTTACTAGCAACTTTGTTTTAAACGATTTCAATCTAGCCGGATGATAGAAAATATAATCAGAATTTTTTACATCTATAATTTTGTTTTCGGGTTTTCCATCAATTTTTAAATTATGACCCTTGTTAATTTTTACAAACTTCATTTATTCCTATTAGTTTTCCTCTTCAAATGTCTTGCTTTAGCCCTCTCATATCTTCTCTTCTCATCTTTAGTCTCAGGTTTAATTTTAGGTATTGAAGACGGCTTATTATTTTTATCAATAGCTACAAATGTTAGATAAGCTGTCGCTGTATGGTTAACCTTTCCACTAAAAGGACTTTCTGCATCTATTCTAACACCAATTTCCATCGATGTTTTATGAGCATAATTTACGGATGATTTAAGTATTAAAATATCTCCTTTTTTTGCAGGAGCTAAAAAATCTAACCTATCTACTGAGGCAGTGACTACAGGTTGCCTAGCATGTTTGTATGCTGACATAGCAGCACAAATATCCATTAAGCACATGACCCTTCCACCATGTACATTTCCTAAAACATTTGTATCATTAGGTAATACTAATTCATGCATAATTACTTGAGATTCTTTTATTGTTTTTTCCACTAAAGGCTGAAGACTCCTTCAATATAGGCATACAAATCTGACCAATATAAATAAAAAACTAAATTTTGTAGAGATAAAACAATAATTGACCAATAAACAACAGGATTAGCTTTTTTATATTTTTTGGTATTATCTTCAAAGAAATACATAGATTTTACAATTTTAAAATAATAATAAAGTGATATAACACTATTTAAAACCGCAATAATACCCAGCCAGTAAAATTCCTGATCATAAAATAGTCCTCTGAATAAATAGACTTTACCAATAAATCCAGAGGTTGGAGGTAAACCAGCTAAAGAAACCATATTTAAAACAGTGAATGCTGACAATACAGGAGATTTAAATGCAATTCCTCTCCAATCATCAATTGATTGAGCATTGTAGTTATTTGACATGTAAATAACCATATAAAAAGATGATAGATTCATAAATGAATAAACTAGTAAATAAAATCCAATACCAGTTAATGCAACAGGTGTTAAGGTGCATAGAGCCATAAGCATAAACCCAACATGTGAAATTGTTGAATAAGCAAGCATTCTCTTGACATTATCTTGTCTTAAAGCAAGTATATTACCTACAGTCATTGTTAACGCAGATAATATTGCAAGCAGCATTGGCCAATCGATTCCTAATAGTGGAGATGAAGATAAAAAACTACCATCATTAGTGAAAATATTCAAAAAGAATCTTAACATCAGAGCAAATCCAGCTGCTTTTGGAGCAACTGATAGAAAAGCTGTTATTGTTGTAGGAGATCCCTCATAAACATCAGGAGTCCAATAATGAAATGGAACCATTGAAATCTTATATCCAAAACCTGCAAGAATTAACAATATTGCAAATAATACAGCCGTTGGATTATTTACATTTAATAAAAATGTATGGATTTCATAAATATTTAATGTTCCTGATAATCCGTATAAAAGACTAAAACCAAATAACATTAAACCAGAAGCAAATGAACCAAAAATCACATATTTCAAAGAGGCTTCGTTTGACTTTTTGTCATTTTTCAAAATACCAGCTAAAACGTAAGATGGAATACTTACAAGCTCCAAGGATAGGTATATCATTATTAAATTTACGGAGTTTGTCATCAAGAACATACCTAACAAAACTACCAGCAATAAAGTATTATACTCAGATCTATANTCATCNTCTAATTCAANAGAATATTTTGACACCATTANTATAGAAAATGTNGATAAAAGTATTATGCACTTAAAATAAAAAGATACAGAATCAAATATTAACATATCATTAAACAAGTANTTGGAAACGCTCGTTGAACTATCTAAAAATAAAAGAACACCTGTTAATCCTAAACCAAACAAGACTAATTTGTGCGTATATTTTTTTAAATCTTTTACCAAATCTGAAATAATAGTAAATAATATCGTTAATACGATTGTTATTTCAGGTAAAAAATAAGATAAGCTTTGAAAATTATTTTGCATCTACATTACAGCCTGNAAAATTGAAATTATATCTTGAACAGAATATTTAATCATATTAATNAATGGAGCTGGATAAACACCAAATANGAAAATAAAAAATGCAATTGGGATAACAGTAAACAACTCTCTTTTTGAAATATCTCTNAAATAGTCATATTTTTTATTAAATGGACCNGTAAATACTCTCTGATAAGCCCTTAAAAAGTAAATTGCATTTAATAAGATACCTAATGTACCAATAATAGTAATCGTTCTAAATGCACTAAAACCACCAATAAAACATAAAGCTTCACTAATAAAACCTGATAAAGCTGGCAAACCTAATCCAGCAAAAAATGCGATAATAATTAATGCATTAAATACGGGCATTTTTGATGCAAGACCTCCAAAACCTAACTTTCCAGCTACTTCTTGGTCTTTATAGTTATCAGGAAAGACTATCCATCTATGATGTGCCTGATCATACAAAACACCAACTAAAATAAATAACATAGCTGTAATTGTACCATGATTGAACATTTGCATAATTGCACCATTTAAACCAGCTTGAGCTCCTGCATTAGACTGACTAACAACTGAAGCCATGCCTAAAATCACGTAACCCATATGACTAACAGAAGAATATGCAACCATTTTTTTCATATCAATTTGAGCTATTGCATTTACAGCACCCCACAATATATTAATTACACCAAGAATTGCAAGGGTATATGCAAAATTAATAGCTTCGAAAGGTAATAGAGGATAACTTATTCTAAGCAAACCATATGTTCCCATTTTCAACAATACACCAGCTAGTATAACTGAAATGGCAGTAGGTGCTTCAACATGAGCTAAAGGCAACCAAGTATGAAAGGGAAAAACAGGTACTTTAATTGCAAAACCTATGAATAATCCAATCCAAATTAAAAATCGTATATCAAAACCCCATAATGTCGCATCGATTTTTGGAGCTTCAGTTATTAATAAAGTTAAACTGAATGTATTTGGGGTAGTGTAGTAATATAATGCTAACATTGAAAGTAACATGAAAACAGAACCAAATAGCGTATATAAAAAGAACTTAATTGCAGCATAATGTCTTTGAGGTCCACCCCACATGCCAATTAAAAAATACATTGGNAGTAACATTACCTCCCAAAAGATATAAAACAAGAAAAAATCAAGAGAAAGGAATACACCCATCATACCAGCATCAAGAAGCAAAAACAAAGAAAAATAACCCAAAGGTCTCTTATCAATGTTCCAACTTACAACGATACACAGNAATGATAGTAAAGCAGTTAATAAAACCATTGGCATGCTTAATCCATCAACCCCAACATAATAAAAAATATTAAAATGTTCAATCCATGGAATGTTAACAGTAAAAGGATTTAATGGATTAACTACACTTATAGTAGAGTCGAAATTACAATAAAGCCAAACAGATAGAATTAATTGAATTCCGGTTGCTCCTAGTGCAACATACTTTGATTTCGATGCACCATAAATTTTTGAAATTGGAAGCATCATAATTGCTCCAAATACTGGTATAAATATTAATAATGATAAAATATATTTTTCCATAATCTCCCTAATTAAATTGTTGTATTAATAAGAATATAATTACAAGACACATAAACCCACCTAATAAATAATTTTGAATTANTCCTGATTGAACTTTTTTTANTTTTTTTGATGTAAAATTTGTTATATGTGAAGTTCCATCAATAATTTTTTGATCTAAAATATTATAGTCAGCATTTCCCGATAGTTTTGAAAGACCTAATGTTATCCATCCCCAAGCATCAACAATTTTTTGATCATANATATCCCAATCNANAAANGATGCTANNTTTGNTTGTTTCATAAANGGTNTATATANAATTTTNTTATATANNTTATCAANNTANAATTTATTNCNNGATAAATTATAAANNCCNANCTTATTNAANANTANNGNNATNTTNTCAGCATTNANTTTNTGTAANTAAATATATNATAATTGATAANNCTATNCCTAANGNAGCAACAAACAAAGATANATACATAGCATCATAATGAGCTGNTTCAATACCATTATTTACATATTTCATATTTAAAAAATTATGAGTCTTACCATATTTATAAATCAAGTCTTTAAACCAACCAGAGCTTTTCAATGGATTTATATTTACAGTGAATGCAAAAGCAAAACTTAAAGCTGATAATAAGACTAGCGGGACTGTCATTGGCAATGGAGATTCATGAATATGTTTAAAAATATTTTTCTTTTTAGGTTTACCATAAAATGTTTTGAAGATTAACCTAAACATATAAAAAGCTGTTATCATAGCAGCACCAAAACCTGCTANAGGAAGAATAATTGTCCAACCTTCATACTTATAATAATATGATAATACAGCAGCCAAGATACCATCTTTTGATAAAAANCCAGAAAAAAATGGAACACCAGCTATTGCAAATGTTGATATNAGCATTGATGCATGAGTTATTGGCATNTTACTTTTCAAACCACCCATATTATTCATATCCTGGGGATCGGTATGATGATCATCTAAATGATGTAATGAATGATGCATTGCATGAATAACTGAACCACTNCACAAAAATAAACATGCTTTAAACATAGCATGNGTTACTAGGTGAAACAAGGCATATACAGGAGCACCAACACCTAATGCCATTATCATATAACCTAATTGACTTATAGTTGAATATGCCAAGACAGCCTTGATATCATTTCTTGTTATTGCAGTTATAGCAGCCATAAGNGCTGTAACTGCACCAATAATTGCAATTATTGATAATGCTTCAGGTGTTAAAAAAGGAAANATTCTAAAAGTCATATAAACACCAGCTGCAACCATTGTTGCTGCATGAATTAAAGCACTTACTGGAGTTGGTCCCTCCATAGCATCTGGNAACCAAATATGTAGAGGAAATTGAGCAGACTTTCCTACAGCACCCATAAAAACAAGCAAGCCCGCTGCAGTTAGAAGAAAAGGATTCATATTGGAAACTCCACTGATAATATCATTGATATTAAAAGAACCTACATGAAAAAATAAAATCATAATACCAATGAACATTCCTATATCACCTACNCTATTAGTCANAAATGCTTTATTAGCAGCAAGAGGTGGTCTATCTTTTTCAAACCAAAAACCAATAAGAAGAAAAGAACTCAAACCAACTAGCTCCCAAAATATATACATCATGATAAGAGAATCTGCCAGTACAATTCCATTCATGGAAAAAATAAAAATTCCNAGAAAAGCAAAATAACGAGAATACCTTTTATCTCCTTTCATATATTCTGTTGAATAAANATGNACAAGAAAACCTATAAATGCAACAACAATCAACATGATTGCAGTAACATTATCCACATAATAACCAAGAGATATCGAAAAATCTCCTGAAGAAAACCATTCAAATGAATCAGATAATACCCAATTNNTAGAAACACTATCATATTTACTNTAAGGCTGAGCGTTTAATAATAGTAAAAAAGCACTNACAAGCATTAAACCTATTAAAAANAAACCAACAAAGTGTGACTTTTCTTTAAAATAATTTCCAATAAATATTAAAATNATAAAAGATAAGAGTGGTAAAAATAAAAAGGATAATATTTGATAAGTTAAGTATTCCATTAACCTTTCAATTCCTTAGCTTCATCAACATTTACAGTACCAATACTTTTAAATAAATTAATTATAATTGCTAGAGCAATAGCAGCCTCTGCTGCTGCCAAAACAACTACAAAAATACTAAAAATATGACCATCTAAAATTTGAAAATTTCCAAATCTATTAAATGCAATAAAATTAATATTTGCTGAGTTTAAAATAAGCTCGATACCCATTAAAATAGCAACTGCATTTTTTCTTGTAATAACAGCAAAAATACCAAAAGTAAAAAGTACTGACGATACAAATAAATATGATTCTAAAGAATTCATTATTCAGCCTTCTTTCTTGATAGCATAGCTGCACCAATCAATGCTGCTAATAAAAGCACTGAAACAACCTCAAATGGTAGCAAATAAGTTGTTAACAGTAACATTCCAATATCATTAACAGTAGAATCTCTAGAAATTAATTCACC
>NZPQ01000034.1 GCA_002693365.1 Fidelibacterota bacterium | reverse complement strand
TGGATCCCAAAAAAGTATTAAAATAATAATAAACTAAAGTTGAAATGAACAACTCTCCTAGCATAACAGGTACTGCGATGAAAGAGATCCTACTAACATAATCATCGTGAAAAATAGAAAAATTGTCCACTTCAACTTTTAAAAAAAGAGGATATGATACAATTTGAGTCACTAATATTAAACCTAACATAAAACTACTAATAAAAAAATTTACTATTAATAAAATGTACATATCTATTTATTTAAAGTTAAGAATCTGGATCCATCATTCACATTTGACACTACTTGAAGGGCTATTCTCATGATGATATTTATAAATAATGTCTCCAGATTCTTTAAGGAGGAGTACTGCGAACTATGTTTAAAATTTAATACCATCTTTTCCCTTTCATTGCACGTTTTGCACGATTTAATTTAAAACACTTTTTTTAATAATGCAAATAAATTCGTGCATTACGTGCATTTTTTTTTATATATTATATATTATGACAAATAAAAAATACTTAAACACAAAGCAAGTTGGCAATCTTTTTGATGTCAATGAATCGACGGTAAGACGCTGGGCTACTAGTGGAAAAATTGAGTGCATTTCATCTGCTGGGGGACATAGAAAATTTTCTTACCAAAATGTTATGAATTTTGCAAATACGCAAGGTTTAAAGATAAATTCAAGTGAAATTCCATATAATGTTAATAGGAAAACAGTGATTTCAGACTCTGTTAATCATGTTTTTAAAAATGATGCAAAATCTTTAGAGTTGATTTTCGTACAATTATTTTTAGATGGCACACCTCTTACTGATTTGATGGATAATTATGTTGAAAAAATACTTGTGGAAATCCAAAACAAACTAGATAGAAGAGAAGTATCTATCGCAGAAGAGCATATTGCAAGAAAAATTGTATCTAAAGCGTTAAATAATTTTAAATTAACAGTAAGTGATAGTTCTTCAGAGAACAAAGAAAATATATTATGTCTGAATTTGGAGAACGACATTCCTGACCTTCCAATAGATATGATTCAAATATTGCTTGAAAATAAAAACTACAATGTCCATAATTGTGGCGCAAATACATCCATAAAAGATATCAAAAAACTGCTTAGTACCAAAAAATACAAAGCTATTTTTATTTATTTGTGTGATAGACAATGTTGTACAGCAACTGTAAAAGATAATTTAAAAAAGACAAATCAAGATTTAAATGATATAAGCGTCCTTGCAAAAAAATATAATATAGAATTATACTTAGGAGGTCCATCTTTTAAAAATATTGATAAGGATGTGTTAAGAAGTTATAAAACTTTTTCTAAGTACTCTGAATCACTTCAAATAAATTGATTCCTGGTAATAGATTCAGCTATTTGAATCAAAATTAGTCAAGAATATAGTTTATCAAACCAATAATATCTGTAATATTAATTTGTCCATTGAAACTGTAATCAGATGCTATTTTACTACAAATATCCAGCTCACCAAAAGATTCATTTAAAATAACATCAATTAAAAGAACTATATCAGTGACATTTAAAAAACCACTATTATTAATATCACCATTTATTTGGTTACAAGCTATTTGATCTTCATTATCTCTTAATACCATAATCAAATGACCGTGGTAATAATTAATATTTGATTGAGCAAAACCACAATGACCTAGCTGATCCCCCACTTCATTATTCCAAATATTTGAGTTATAATCATTGAAATCATCCATCCATTCAAAAGAAAAGTTATTACTTGTACCATATTCTCCTTGACCTGGTGTATAGCTATAGTATTTAACATAATCATAATATGAGAATTTAGGAACATCTTGATAATCCCAATCGCCTACCCAGCTAGGAGCATTAGCCGCCCATAAATTCATCATTATTTTTTGAGAAATATTTAAATCATTTACACTTGGAGATACTTGCTGATATACTTCAACATTATCTATAAACCATTTAATGTAACTAGGAGTCCATTCAAAAGCGTAATCATGAAATTCTTCATGAGGATTAAAATCAACATTTACAATTTCTGTAATTGACCAAGAATTAGGGTCGCCTGGATGATGAGTTGTAAACTGAACTGATTGATCCATATTTCCAGTCATTTCAATATCAATCTCGTTCCAATTTAAATTTCCTAGTCCATTATTAAAATCAGTATTATATGTAAAAAATGAGCTCACAAGACCATCTCCATCTGCAGACTTCATTCTAGTTTCAAATCTACCATATAAATATGAATCTTGTGTTCTTATTCCAGCTCCAACACAACCATCCCAATTAGAATCAACACATTCTGTTTGATTACAACATCCCCAAGGATAAACATCTGTTTCATAATCTGAATTATTTATATTAAAACCATAATTTGCCCAGCTATCCCACCACTTAAAATCACAAGAACTTCCAAGAGGTGGATTTCCAGTTAAACCCCAGCCACTCCAATTATCAAATTCTCCTGTTATTACAAAAATATATTCATAATCACCATTATCAAATGAACAACTTGTGCCAGAATATACTCCATCATTATTATTATCATTTAAAGTTATACCTGTACCCCAATTGTTCCAATTTCCATTAGCTCTTACTGCCCAACTACCATCAGGGATATCATTCAAGTTATTTAAATCTAAATTGAAGGTTACACAATAAGGAAAAATAAAACTAATTAAGAATAATATTTTAATCAAAGACTTCATAGTGTAAAATAAGAATAGTAAATAAAAATACAATGAAATGGTTTTAAAAAAATCTTCTAAAAAAGATTCTATAAAGAACACTAAAGATAAATCTTAATAATCTTATTCTTAATAATCTATTAATTTTCAATGTTTCATAAATACTTTTAAAAAAATAAGCATTTGATCTTATAAATAAATAGACAGCAATAAGTATTAATATAATAATCGATATTCTTGTCATGTCAGTATTGAAATTTACAAAAAAAACCCCTTAATTTCTTAAGGGGCTTTTACTGCTCCGGTACCAAGACTCGAACTTGGGACACGCGGATTAACAGTCCGCTGCTCTAACCAACTGAGCTATACCGGAATCGAAATGTTTTAAATAGCTAATTGNTATATTAAAACGAGCTNTAAGCTAAAAAAAAAATTAGCTTATAAACAATAATTTTAATTCAAAATTNNAATTATTTATAAATGNAATNTNTTATAATNGANAATNTATNATTTACANTNNATATAATTNAATTCATCTAANGTAAAATAATCTATNTAACTAACTTGATTATANANTCCTANAGTAGCACCTATTAAAGAACCANNNNTAAATCCNGCNANAATGTAACCTTGTCCAGCTGCACCATTAGNATCAATNNCTNCNGNAGCAATNCCAANAGNACCNAAAATNAGNCTCCATCTAGAGTAGAGCCTTAATGGATGCNTATATTTATGCTTATAAAATTTTATATTTTTTTGAGATTTGATTTTTTTTCCATTAATAGTTGAATTTTCTAAATCTACAGAAAATATTTTTTTTCTTGGNGAAAAAAAATTTTTTTTATANTTCTTNTAATTTTTAACTACATAATCATTTTTAGCTTTANAATCACATGGAACNTTATCACTATCNGTAAANCATATTGAAAAAAATATAAANAANAGTACTTTCATTTANAATNCTCNNAATTATTTTATTTTTTCTAACTTATCAATTATCTTTCTAACTGATTCACTATCAGATAAATTAATAACTAAAATTTGATTATTATGTTCAACAACTGCAATATTATNAAGACCTACAATCCCAATATTAGACTTTTCAGTAATAGCTAAATTGTTTGATGCTTTAAAACTCACAANATTACCTTTAAAAACATTTCCTTCTTTATCTTTATCTAATAANTTATACAATGAAACCCAAGTACCAAGATCAGTCCAATCACAATCAGCTTTTATACAATAAGCTTTTTTAGTTTTTTCCATAACTGCATAATCTATNCTAATTTTTGGTATATCATCCCAAATACTAATAACNTGTTGATATTTATTAACATCAANAGAATCAAATAATGATTTCATTTTGGGNACGAAAGAATTGATTTCATTTAACATCGTATCAATATTAAAAAAGAACATTCCAGAATTCCAGACATAATCATTTGATGCTACCATAGTTTTTGCATTATCTAAATCAGGTTTTTCATAGAANCTATCAANTTTAGATGAATCATTAGNATTGGATTTACACTTTATATATCCATAGCTTGTTGATGGATAATTTGNCTTAATACCAAAAGTATAGATTCTATCTTTATCATTTTCAATNANCCTATAAGCATCACTNACTGANGAAATAAATTCACTCTCTTTCTTAATAAAATGATCAGCTGGATAAATACCTATGATTGATGAGTTATCTTTGGTACTTATTTTTTTAAGAGAGTAATAAATAGCAGCTGTAGTATTTCTTGCTGATGGTTCATATAAAATATTATCATCAGGTATTTCAGGTATTTCACTATGAATTAAATCTTTATATTTTTTAGAAGTTACCAGGAAAATATTATCGATATTTGAAAACTTTAATAGTCTATCAACAGTTAATCTTAATAAACTTTTATTACCTAATAATTTTAAAAATTGTTTAGGCATATCTGATGTACTAAGTGGCCAAAATCTAGAGCCAAAACCTCCACACATAATTACATGTTTCATTTTATTCATTTATATTAAAATCAATCCCTTCAATATCCCAATTTGCCCTAACCTCAATATCTCCATCATACATACCAAACTGCGCACCTAAATTAAGAGATTTCAAGGAACCATTGTAATAATAATCTGAAATAGAATTAATATGCTCATAAGCCCAGATTGTATATTTACCTGGCATCATTTTTTCAAATTTAAATATTCCATTTCTATCTACTTTTAATCTGTTATATTCATTAGAATTAATTTCCTTAAGTTCTACAATAATTTCATTATCACCTACATATGTAACTTGGCCACTAATATCGCCTCCATTATCCACTGAATTTCTCACATCTGGAATTAAATTGATACTTACATCTTCTAATTCATTTTTTAAATTACTATAATCAGTTATCATTGTATTATCGATAAAAATTTTTTCAGTCTTATCATCAATTTTGTTTAATAAGACAGTAAATGGATTTAAAAATTTAAAATCAACCACAGTGGTATCTTTATCGTTAATCATATAAAATGGAAATGAAGATCTAAGAATTTTTATTGGTTCAGAAAAATTCAGAGTATAATTACCTCCGTCAAAATAAGATGATATAATTTTAGGAGAAAGTGAGTCAGAAAAAGCTTTATTTAATCGCAATTTATTGCTAACTATATATTCATTAATTTTATTTTGTTTAGTAAAATTAATATCCAATGAATCTAATTCATTATCATACAGGATATAAGAATCTGAATTAATATGTTCTTTTTGATTTAAAACATCATTTATTAAAAACACTTTCTCACCACTTAAAAATTCTGCTTCACCATAAAAATTATTATACGATGATAAGTAAATAATTTCATCCCTATAATCTGGGAATGAAAACATAAGATCTATATTATCATATATATATTTATTATCTGAAATTTCAATCAATCGATGGTAAATACCATAATTAAACCTTTGAACATCTTGATAGATATCATCAATATTTCCTTCGACTCCAATAACTATATAATTACCATTTTCTATATTTTCAAAAATAAAGTTGTTATCTATATCATTCTCAATTGAATCATAATAAAATAATTCATTTTCAATAATCTTATAAATTGCTACAGTAGAAATAATATCAACCGAATTATTGTAAATTTTACCCTCAATATAGCCACTAAAATTTTTATTTGATGTGGCATATGTGAGCACTTTACTTTTTTCTAAATTATTACCAAAGTAATCTGCTATCCCTCTTTTAATTTTTATTTTGAAAGATGTGTCCTCTGGCCATTTATCCTGAGGTTTTATAATTATTTTCTTTCCAAATCTATTAATTTTTATAGGTATATCTGGATAAATATCAACTGATGATTTAATTGAGTTTGGATCTATCATTTCATTAAAATTTATTTCAACACTATTTTTATTTGATAAGCCAAAACTACCATTTAGAGGAGATACATCTACTATATATGGACTTTTATTATCTTCTAACCCACCTGTAGGAGGTGCTTTAACTGCACATGAAAATAAAATCATGGATAATAAAAAGATGTATTTTTTTAATAATTTCATTATTATAAATTCAATAATAAATATTTATTTTCATAATTGAAATAATATTTTTTCTAATTTACTTTATTTGCGTAAATTTAAAAAATGTCACTAACCAATTTTAAAAATTATCTACTTATATCTACACCAGGATTAAATGATTCAATCTTTAGAAAATCTATTGTTCTAGTATGTGACCATGATGAAAATGGTGCTATGGGATTAATTGTTAATAAACCCATAATTCCTGACGGTGAAAAGTCTTCATTTTTAAAAGATATTTTTACAAATATGAATATAAACTCAAAAATATATTTTGGTGGACCAGTTGATATCCAAAACTGTTTTGTTCTTCATGATAATAGTTATAATTCAAACGAAACAATTGAACTTTCATCAGGAATATCTTTAACATCGAATGAATCAATTCTTGAAGATATTAAAAATAATANTGGACCAAAAAAATATAAAATTAATATGGGCTATTCAGGCTGGGATAAAGGACAGCTTGAGGATGAAATAAAAAACGGTGATTGGCTTTTAAAACCAGTAACAAAAGATTTTATATTTGATATCCCTGATAAGAATATGTGGGAGTTTTCTACACTAGACCTGGGGTTTGACCGAAACAATTATATGGGGAAATCAGGTCAAGCTTAAAGTGTTAAAGAAAATTTAGATAACATAATACCTGGACAATAAACACCACCAGAATTTCTTCCATTATAAGTTCCAACATTTGGAATCAAATGTAATTTGTCCGTACTATCTTCAAGATGACTTCCAAAAATATTATAAATTGTGTCATCAAATCTCATATTTTCTATAGGTGATACGATCTCACCATTTTCTACCCAGAAACAAGCATATCTTGTCATGCCAGTTACTCTACCACCTATTTTATCACTCCAATTTAAATAATGAAGATTTGANAAATAAACACCTTTATCAATTTTTGATAATATTTCTTCTTCTTTTAAATTACCCGTTGACATTATTGGTGATCTTAAACTTTCCCCAGATGAGGCAAAGTTACTTTTTACGTTATACTCTTTTTCAGTACGAGTACTAACTAAAGTATTTTTTAGTGAACCAGCAACAATTAAAGGTAATTTTTCCGGAGCAATTTCTCCCATGCCATTAAAACGTGGAACAGTACCATTACTAAAATCTTCCATTAGTGAAAAACATGGAGATAATTTTTTTTCTAAATTTTTTAGTTTAATTAATGAACTGTCTCCCTGCTGAATAGAAGCTTCACTTACACCACCCCATGAAAACATATCTATTAAATCAGATACACCCATTGGCTCAATATAAGTTCTGTATTCACCTNGGTTAATTGAAACCGGTTTTTTATCCATCAATTTTAACTTTTTCTTTGAATTAAGAATATAATTCTCATAATCACTTTGATCCCATTTTGTNCCNGCATAACATGCTTTAACCATTTTNTTTGAAGGNTTGATAAGAGAATAATCAAGTGAAAAAGTTTCAGTTTCAAACCAGTGTTCNAAACCCAATGAATTTGCATTACCTAAAAATATCTTTCCAGATGCCCAAATACCAGTTAAATCTACACCAGACATTACAGGAGTTAAATAATCTGCTGCATTTTTAAAATCTAATAACTCACCTTTATACTTATCATTTGAAGAATCTGTAAAAGTTGGCATTACAAGATAAGGATCTTCTGGAATATTTTTGATATCATTTCTAAGTTTATTTAAATAAGATTCAATCACTAATTTATCATCTGCTTCAATACCTTTTAATGTCATTGAAACTGAACATTTTCTATTNTTTGCAATAAGAATTATACTATAATTAATATCATCAACAAGACCAGTCTGCCTGATTTTTGCATTATTAAATCTTATAAACTGGCTANTTTCACCAGAAAAATTTGTAATTAGAGTCTCTTCTNTGGAAGATAAAGAAAAAAGATAGCTATTAATAAGTGAAAAATATTTATTCATCTTTATGCTCCTCCAAATACATCTATATTNTCAAAAACNCATATAGGAGCTGCATGACCAACTCTAACACTTTGATTTGGTTCTCCTTTACCACAATAGGGCGTTCCATAAACGCCAAAAGTATCCATATTCCCAACTTTTTTTAAACTATTCCAAAATGGAGTTGAAATTGCTCTATAGTTGGGATTCTTGACAGTCTTTGTTATTTTACCATCTTCAATTAATTGAGCATATTCACAACCAAATTGAAATTTATTTCTAAAATCATCAATTGACCAAGAGCGATTAGTTTGCATAAAAATTCCTTTTTTAACAGATGAAATCATTTCATTAAATGATGAATCACCTGGCTCCAAATTTAAATTCGCCATTCTATCAATTGGTGGCCTATTCCAAGAACACGCTCTTACATTAGCAACACCTTTTACATTTGCTCTTTCTTGGCTTTCTAATCCTCCTAGTCCTCTTTGAAGGACACCTTCTTTAATTATAAATTCCTTACTTGCCTTATTACCTGTATCATCATAGCCATAAGATGCAAATTCTTCTTTAATGGTGGGATCGAATGTTATATTCATTAAATCTGAACCATACNTTAGATTGCCAAAATCCTCAAGATTTACAAAACTAGACCCAGCATAATTTCTCTCATCACCTAAAATTCTATCAACCTCTAAAGCATGACCAATACTTTCATGTATTTGTAAAAGCATTTGATCTGAGTGTAAAACCAAATCCATTTTTTCAGTTGGACATTCCTCGGCACTTAATAGTTCAACAGCTTCTTTACAAATCGACTCGCATTTTTTAATCACAAAGCTTTCATTAAATACTTCCATACCTGTTTGTTGACATTGGTCAGTATAGGACCTGCTTTGTATAATATTACCATCTTGAGCAATAGCTCTAAATCCTGGTCCTACGTATAAAAAGTTTTGCTCCAAATTACTTCCATTTGAACAAACATACTTCATATTCATATCNACAATTCTTGCCATTGATGTAGCAGTAACAATTTTACTATTACCCTTTAATGCATTATTTGACTTTAAAAGCAAATCAGTTAAATCACCTAAATCATAATCTTTTATTTGATAAGGAGAATTATAAATCCCCTCTGCTTTTGGNCTTACACTATCATCGTATGAATNTATTGAATATTTTGATGCATTTTTAGCAACATCACATGCTTTTTTAGCTGCATTTAATATTGAGTCATAATCTAATTTATGAGTTCCATAATAACCAAACTGACCGTTGATAAGAACTTCAACCATGACACCATGATCTAGATTTATACTNTTGCTTTCAGGATTACCATCTCTAATTACCCTNTAAGTAGAGGTTTCTTGNACTTCTCTAAGTCCAATCCAATCAGCTGATATATTTATATTACTAAGTGCTTTTTGTAAGTCAAAATTATTCATTTTCATTCTTTTTTTAATTTATTTATCCTTTTAAAATAATAATAAATCACTCAGAAAAATAAATTATAAATTATAAATTTTATAATAATTCACGGTTTAATATATTACTAACATCTTTAATTAAAAATTGGAGTCATGATGATTAAGTATTTATACTATATGTTAATTGCCATTTTCACTATTTCAAATATCGANATAGCTGAAGCTAGAAAAATTAACTTAAAAAGTAAAAAAACATCCAAATCAGAATCGGCTGATTTTGGAGGTAAAAATTTTGAGTCAGAATTAAGCTCATTTAAATCATTAAATAATGGTGATAAAACAAATAAATATTATGGCTGGGAAACAAATAATAATATAAGACCGAGTGGTAGCCCAGAAGCTGTAAAGGGTGGGCAATTTACAATGCTTGGCGGTACTGAATATCCAAATACATTNAGGTCCCTNGGCAAAGATAGCAGGCAACAAATTAATAGTNTAATGGATGGATTNCAGTATGAACCTTTACTNGGNTTTAATTATGAATATCTNGAATGGGAGCCTGTTTTAGCTACACATTGGAAAATATCAGAAGANTCACTTACATATTGGTTTAGAATTGATCCAAGAGCTAGATGGGCAGATGGGAAAGGAATTGTAGCAAANGATATTGTTTCAACNTTTAAGTTAAATATTGACGATGGCCATCAAGATCCAAATGTAGCTACATATTTTAACGATCTTTTTGAAATCCCNGTTGCAGAATCNAAATATATTATAAAATTTACTGCNAAGAAAAAAGACTGGAGATCTTTCAGAAGCGCAGCACAATTTACTCCAATGCCATCATTCTATTTAGATAAAATTGATGGAGCAGGCTATATAGAAAAGTATAATTTTTCTTTTATGCCTGGCTCAGGACCTTATGAATATGATAGCCAAAATTCAAAAAAAGGTAATGAAGGATTTATTATTTTAAAAAGAAGAGATGACTATTGGGCAAAAGATGAACCTAGAAATATTGGAATATATAATTTTGATGAAATTAAATTCATTTTTATTGAAGATGAAAATCAACAAGTTATAAGCTTTATGAATGGTGACTATGATATTTACCCATGGTCTAGAGCTCAATGGTGGGTTGAACGATTTACTGCNGAAGGATTTAATGAAATAGATAANGGCTGGGTCCAAAAAATTAAAATTTTNAACTATTTACCAAAAGGACCATCAGGTGTTGTTTTTAATACTCAAAAAAAACCTTATGATAATATTAAAATAAGAAAAGCATTTGCACATCTTTTTGATGTTGAAAAATTAAATAAAAGATTATTTTTTAATGAATACTCCAGACTAAATACCTTCTTTTTTGGAACACCTTACGCTAACCCTAATAATTCATTTACTGAATTTAACCCTCAGCTAGCTCTAGAATTACTAAACGATGCAGGATGGACCAGGCCAGAGGGAGAACCTTGGTTAAAAAATAGTGAAGGTGAAATTTTTGAATTTAAATTTTTAATTTCNCCTGGCGGNGAAAGAATTTATTCTACATTTCAAGAAGACTTAAAACAGGTNGGTATTAAAATGGACTTTGAGCAAGTGGATGGAAATGCTGCGTTTTCAAAAGTAATGAAAAAAGAATATGAAGTGACTTCACAAGGNTGGACAGCAGGGTTTTTCCCATCTCCAGAAGGAATGATGCACTCAAAATTTGCTGATAAACTTGAAGTAACAAACATAACATCTATGGCAATACCAGAAATAGATAAATTAATAGAATTATATAATGCTGAATGGGATGCAAAAAAACGTATACCTTACGCTCACAAAATAGATAGCATTGCNGTTAACTCATATCATTATGCACTTGGCTGGACATCTCCTTATGGNGCAAGAATGCTCTACTGGAATAAATTTGAAATGCCAGAATGGGGAATTTACTATGCTGGTGGTTGGCAAAGTCCAATTAGTTTATGGTGGATTGATCCATCAAAAGAAGAAAAACTTAATAAAGCAAAATCTAACAATACCGCATTACCTAAAGAAACTGAAATTATAGANTACTGGAATAGAAGGTAACACTTCATGTTTGACTATATTATTAGAAGACTTTTATTAATGATTCCAACTTTTTTTGGAACTACACTTCTAGTTTTTGTTATTTTACAGTCTGTACCAAGTGGTCCATTTGAACAAGCAGTTATGCAAATAAAACTTGCCAAAATGCAATCATCTGATGAAGGTGGTACTGCTAGTGAAACAAATGATAAAGGTGGAATTGAATTATCTGAGAAAGTACTAGAAAAACTTCGAATGCAATTTGGTTTAGACAAGCCAGTTTGGAAGAGATATTTGATTTGGCTTGGATTTGCAAAAAAAGAAATTAAATACAAAGAAGCCGAAATTGGTTACCCATTTAGAGAAACAATAAAAGTATTAGGACAAGGCAAATATGTACCTGTATCACTTCAAAGGTGGATTTTAGTTTATGAAGAAGATAATGGTGATTTAACAATTTTAGGAAGCNCTCCTGGGACTGATTTCAAGTGGGATTCTGGTGATTATGGCATCTTNCCTGAAGCAGAAGATGTAGAAGAATGGCAAGAAGTTAATTGGGAATTAAAAAAAGTAATTGATGAAAATTATGCCAGCATTGTGATGACAAAAAGACAAGGAGTTTTTACAGGTTATCTTGGCCACTCATCAAAACATAACGAAGATGTAGGAAAATTAATTTGGGAGCGTTTACATATATCAACGTTTTTAGGATTAACAGGATTTTTCTTATCGTANATTGTATGTATTCCTCTTGGCATTTTAAAAGCATTAAAACATGGTTCAAAATTCGATGTTTTATCTAGTGGATTAGTNTTTGTGGGATACTCAATTCCTGCTTATGCTTTTGGAGTTTTAATGCTATTAATTTTTTCCACTACATCCGTATTTGATGCTCCTATACTTCCAAGCCGAGGATGGCGACCTGGAGATTGGGATCAATTAACAATATTTGGAAAATTTATTGGACAAATCAAACATGCATTTTTACCAACTGTTTGCTACATGCTAGGGTCCTTTGCAACAACAACAATGTTAATGAAAAATTCTTTAATGGATAACTTAAGTCAAGATTATGTTAGAACTGCATTTGCAAAAGGTCTAAGTGAAAAAAGAGTAATAGTATATCACGCAGTGAGAAACTCTTTAATTCCTCTTGCTACAGGAATTGGTGGAATTATTGGTATATTTTTAGCATCATCATACCTTATTGAAAAAGTTTTTGGCATTGATGGAATAGGTATGCTTACATATAAAGCCATAGGCTCAAGAGATTATGGAATTATTATGGGCTTTGTTGTAATAGGAGCGCTAATAAGATTGGTGGGTAACTTAATATCTGATTTATGCTATGCTCTAATTGATCCAAGAATAAGGTTTAAATAATGAGTACTACTTCTGAATCAATATTACAAAAGAGAATAAAAAGATTTAAATCAATCAAAAGAGGGTATTACTCACTCCTACTAATAATCTTTTTATATATNATATCATTACTTGGTCCTTTATGGATTAACAATAAACCTCTAGTTTTAAAATACGATAATAAATATTATTTCCCTGCTATTATCGATTTACTTGATTTTATACCAGGCATAAATTATCCTTTATATGAATCAAAAACATTCAATCAAAAAAGTAATAAAATTGAGGTCGATTTTAGACAGCTTAAAAAAGAAATCTCAAAAGAAGATAATGGAAATTTTATTTTAATGCCNATNTATCCCTACCATCCACATGAAGATTTAAAAGANCAACTTGATGAAGAATACGAAGATCTAAATGGCAACCAAGTCTATGATTTTGGAGAACCATTTATTGATGAAAATAGAGATGGTAAATGGAATGAAAATCATCCGCCTACACTTCCAGCAGGATTTAGAGGAAGACATTTACTTGGAACAGATAATACTGGAAGAGATGTTTTTGTAAGAATTGTTGATGGATATAAAATCAGTATTACATTTGCAATTATTGTAACGGTACTTAGCTATATAATTGGGATAGCTATCGGTGCATGTCTAGGTTATTTTGCAGGTAAGCTTGATTTATTTGGTGTAAGATTAATGGAAATTTTTAGCGCAGTTCCATTTTTATTTACACTTATGATTTTAGCTAGCTTTATGCAACCAAATGTTCTGCTCCTGGCTATAATGTCAGTTCTATTACAAGGATGGATTGGTATTACATATTATATAAGAGGTGAATTCTTTAGAGAAAAAGCAAAAGACTATGTATCTGCAGCTGTTTCTATGGGNACATCTCCATCTAATATTATGTTTAAACACATACTTCCAAATTCGTTAACACCTGTAATTACCTTTGCTCCATTTTCAATTATAGGTAATATTTTTACATTAGTTTCACTTGACTTTTTAGGATATGGATTAAGGCCCCCTACTTCAAGTTGGGGAAACCTACTATCCCAAGCAGCAGAAAATTTAGATAATTGGCATATGCTAATATTTCCAATTATTGTACTGACTCTTACAATTTTCATGATTACTTTTATAAGTGAAGCAATTAGAGAAGCCTTTGATCCAAAAATTTATTCAAGGTTGAGATAATGAGTAAAAAATTAGTTCAAATAAAAAATCTCAAAACATATTTCCACACTGAAGCTGGTACGGCTAAAGCTGTAGATAATGTTTCTTTTGATATTTATAAAGG
>NZPQ01000033.1 GCA_002693365.1 Fidelibacterota bacterium | reverse complement strand
TTCTATTTCATACAAGAGGCTCAAATTGATAACATGGATTTATCTCATGGTGATTGGATTGTTGCATACAATAATGATGTCGTTGTTGGTGCAAGACAATACGATGCAAATGCTGTTATGGTTGATGTGCCTATTATGGGATCTTTTGCAGGCTCTGAACTAAGAAGCTCTGTATTAAATTTAACAGCAGGATACTGTGAGCCTGGTGATATTCCATCTATTAAGGTTCATAGAACAAGTGGTGAGATTGTTGATATGTTTGTAACTGCTGTTGAAGGTTCTCTTGGATTCCAGGGAATGGGTCACGCAATTGTTACTTTATCTGATGTTAATTTCCCACAGGAAGTTTCATTGCATAATGCTTATCCAAATCCATTTAATCCTTCAACTATGATTCAGTATGATTTACCACAAGGATCAATGCATGTTAATCTTTCGGTTTTTGATATTAGAGGAAGATTGGTTGCTGAGCTTGTGAATGAAATTCAATCTGGTTCTTCAGATTCATATAATGTCATGTGGAATGCTGATACACATTCAAGTGGTATGTATTTTGTACAGTTAAGAGCTGGCAATACAGTTAAGAATCAGAAAATAATGCTATTAAAATAAAAAGATATAATTATTTAAATAGTGTGTTTAAATTAGTTTTAAGTATAATTGTAAAAAAAGAATTATAAAGGATTAAAGTAATGAGTAGAACATTTAAAATAATAGGTATTTTATCTCTTTTATTTATTTTTTCATGCAGTGATTTGGAGAAAATATCACAGCAGATGGAGACAATTAAAGGGAATCAGGAAATAATTTTAGCAAAACAGAAAGATCTTGATTCTAAGTTAGCGTCGTTGCAAGTTGCAGTTAAAAATGTTGGAACTGCATCAAAAGCAGCAGCTCCAAAGAATAATCAAAACAAAAAGAGAAAAACAGCAAATCCTAATGTTTCACACAAAATTGATATAGGAAATTCCGTGGTTATGGGCAATCCAGATGCAAAGGTTGTTCTGACTAAATTTACAGATTTTCAATGACCGTACTGTGCAAGGTCTGTCAGTTTGGTAGACGAAATTTTAGAAAAATATCCTAATGATGTTAAGGTTGTAATTAAAAATTTTCCTCTTGGATCTCATAAGCAAGCACGTAAAGCTGCTGCTTATGCTCTTGCTGCAAGAGAACAAGGTGGAATAGAGGCATATAAAAAATTGTATCGTAAAATATTTGATAGTTTTAGAGACTTAAGAAATGATGAAGATTTGCCATTGAAAATGGCAGCAGAGTTAGGTATGGATGTTAATAGAATGGCTGAAGATGTTAANTCTCAAGAAATTTCAAATTTAATAGATTACGAATATAATCAGCTTGCTTCACTTAGAAATGCATATCCTGAAACGGAAGAGTACGCAGCTGGTGTGAGAATAGCTGTACCTAAGTTTTTCATCAATGGTAGAGAGCCTGCTGGTAGGTCAGTTGCTCAATGGTCNGCTATGATTGATGAGGAATTGAAAAAATGATTTTCAGTTTAATTTAATGCTTTAAAAAAAGCCTTGTTAATCAAGGCTTTTTTCTTTTATATCCCCTTCAAAAACGTTATATTATTAATGTAAAATTACGTTCATTTTACAGGAAGGATTGTTGCGCCCAAAATGAAGGCAAAAATATTAGGAGTTTTAATGATAACTTTAGGTTATTCAAATTTTCAAAATAATTGTGATACAGGCTATGTTGAGAGTGCAAATTCATCACAAGAATCTTGTGTACCTGAATTATTTTATTATAATTCATCAACTCAGCAAGCTGCTTATTTTTTTGAAAGTGTAATTTTAGATGGATTACCCCTAAATGAAAATGATTGGGTTGGTGCATTTAATGGTGATATTTGCGTTGGTGCTCGAAAATGGGACATTGATGATTGTAATGGTATTTGTGATGTTCCAGTCTTAGGTCAAGATAGTCAACTGACTAGTGGATATATGCAGCAAGGGGATACACCATCATTTAAGATATTCAAAGCTTCAAGTTTATCATATTTAGATGCTACTCCGATAGAAAATATTTCATGGTCAAATTTTTCTACTCCAGTTATAAACCTGCTTTATGCATGTGATGAAAGTAATTGTGAGCCAGATTGCTTAGGAGTTTTTGGCGGTTTAGCTGTCCAAGATTGTGCAGGTGATTGTGATGGTAATGCACTGGTAGATTGCAAAGGTGAGTGTAATGGAACAGCTGAATTTGATTGTCTTGGTGAATGTGATGGAATAGCAATTTTAGATCTGTGTGGTGTATGTAATGGTGATAATTCAACATGTTTGGATTGTATGGGAGTTCCTAATGGCAATGCCCTGGTTGATTGTGAGGGAGTTTGTAATGGTATGGCTAGTGATTGTGATCAATTAAACGCTTCCATTGTGGATGATTTTGTGGTAGTTGATACTTATCCTAACCCATTCAACCCTGACATTAACATAGAATTTTCATTACCAGTTAATGATAATGTTTCAATTTTAATTTACAATGCATATGGAGAAGTGATAAAGAAAGTTTTAGATAATAAGTATCTATATGAAAATACGTATAAATTTAATTGGGATGGTAAGGATAATACGGGAAATCAAGTTCCTTCGGGGGTATATTTTATAAATCTTACTATAAATAAAGGTTTTTCAACTAGAAAAGTGACGTTAATTAAGTAAAAAATAAAATGGTTATTTGTGATATATATCAAGATGATTTTGTAAGTAAAGTAATAAAATAGATTGAATAAGATTGTTCATTTATGAAGAATAGACTGACATATTATATATTTTTATTGAGTTTTTCTTTGATTTTTACTCAAGATCCTCCACAGGATTTTGAATTTAATCAATCAACTGCACAATCATTTTATTCTTTCTCAACTTTCGAGATCTTAGGTGTTGGAATTGAGGAAGATGATTGGATTGGTGCTTTTAATGTTTACGATGAAACATTAAACGGTACTTGCACTCAAGAATTTATTAATTACGATGAAACATTAAATGGTACATGTTTATCAATTGGTGAATGTATGCCTGGAGTTGCTGATTGTGTTGATGGCTTAGGGCCTGATGCTACATGTCAGGCGGATTTAGATATAGATGGTGATGGTTTATTATCATTTTGTGCCTGTCCTGATGTTGATAATGATGGTTTTATTTTAACACAAAATATTGAAATTGCTGTAGGTGCTCGAAAGATAGCTGATTGTGCAGGTTCATCACAGTGTGATGTACCAGTTTTTGGATTTGATGGTGAATGTTATTCTGCGGGATATTTAAAAGACGGCCAAATTCCATTTTTTAAAATATATGACTCATCAGCTGATAGTTATTATTATGCATTTATTGAAGGAGATATTATAGATGCATGGACTGGTTTACCAGATGAGGATTTNGGTGCTTTTGAGTTAAATGGATATTTAATNGCAGATTCTTTAACNGTTACATNTGATTGTAATAATGATCTNGGTGGAACTGCATTTNTNGATAATTGTNATGTGTGTTCAGGAGGAAATACAGCTCATTTAGCTGATTCAGATATTGATTGTNATGGTGATTGTTTTGGTACTGCTTTTATTGATGGNTGTGGAGATTGTGTNGAGGGTAATACGGGTCTTGANGAATGTCANAATGATTGTAATGGAGANTTAGGAGGAACCGCATTTTATGATGANTGTTTAGTTTGCTCTGAAGGTAATACNGGTAATATTGCAAANTCTATAGAGTTATGTNTACAAGATGCATTGCTTGGNAATTTCAANCAGAGTTTATATCCNGATCTTGATTGTAATTGTGATTGTTTTGGTTCAGCTATTATTGATGATTGTGGTGTTTGTACAGGNGGTTTATCTGGAAATGCATTTAATGCAAATTTAGATTGTAGTGGTGTTTGTTTTGGTACTGCTGAGATTGNAAGCTATTGCTTNGACTTNGATGGTGATGGATTAGGATTACCNTCTAGTAATATTGATCTNTGTNATACTGATATTGTTGAGGGTTGTTCTGGTGAAGATTGTTACGTTAGTGATTGTACNGATTTAGATGATAACTGTGATGCTAATTTATTTGAAATTGATTGTGCAGGTATTTGTGATGGCCCAAATGAAATTAATCTNTATTGTTTAGATGAAGATTTAGATGGGCTNGGTAATCCTAGTACAGAATTGGAAGAGTGCTCTGCTAATATAGATGAAGGCTATGTTTTAGATTGTTCAGANGTNGATGATTCAATTTCTTGTCCTAGTAATTTAATTGANGANTGTAATGATTGTATNTGGATAGTAGNTGATNNTCANCTTGTTTGTGCTCAGGGNGATTTANTATTTGATGATCTGCTAGANTGTCCAAGTGGATGGACNGAACCAAATCAAGCATGTCAAGAACCTANAGCNTATGATCAATCAATTNNANTGGATGAGGATTCATCAATCTTNATTGAATTATCTGCATTTGATCCANTNGGNCAAGATTTAATATTTGTTATTGATGAAGAATTTGCTCCAGAAAACGGAAATCTTGAATTATTTTCTAANAATGTTTATAAATATNCTCCNAATGAAAATTACAATGGTTCTGACTTTTTTAGATTTTATGTAATAAGTCAAGATTGGGTATCAGAATCNGCATCTATATTTATTGATGTACTTCCAGTAAATGATGCTCCTGAGCTATCTCTAATCGAAAATATTGTTTTAGATGAAGGAGAATCNGTATTTGTAACATTATCTGGNTCTGATTTAGATAATACTGAATTAGAATTTTCTATATCAGGTGGAAGTGAAGAAACAATTTTTGCTGAAATTTCAAATTCTCAAGTAACTTTTTATGCGNATGGAGATTTTAATGGATCTGTTGAATTTAATGCTTTAGTTTCAGATTCTGATCTTACAGACTCACAAACATTTACTGTAACAGCGCTTCCAGTTAATGATTTACCAGANTTCACTCAATCAAATATTGAATTTGAAATAAANGAAGATACAATTTTTGAATTTGATTTTTCAAGCTACGTNATAGATGTTGAAAATGATGATTTATCNATAATTTTTNATTCAGCAAATGAAAGTTGTGANGATTCAAATGGTGAAATTTTNTATGGATCTTTAGANATTGATAATCTGCAACTTACTTATTTACCTTNAGCAAATATTTTTATAAATGAAAATGAATGTTTAGAAAATATATCATTTAAAGTTTTTGATGGTACTGATTTNTCTGAANGTATATTTACTTTATCTATNAATATTCTNCCAATTAATGATTCNCCNACNATNCAAGATATTGAAAATCAGATAATNGATGAAGATACCTTTCTNGATATTGAGATATTAGTNANTGATATAGATAATACTAATTTAAATATAAGTNTATCTGAAATTGATAATGGNACANTATCTATTGAAAATAATTTTTTATATTTATATCCTGANTCAAATTTTAATGGAGTAATNCCTAATATTGAAGTTNTAGTATCTGATGGNGAATTATCTGATTCGACATCGTTNAATGTTACAGTAAACCCNGTTAATGATGCNCCTATANTAACGCAGATTGAATCACAGTCTATTGATGAGGGAGGTGTTCTAGAGTTAACTTTATCAGCCACAGATATTGATGCAGATGATACTTTATCATATGAGGTAACCTCAAGCTCAAGCAGTGAAGTTGAAGTTGATGGAGATCAGTTAACAATAACCCCTCAAGAAAACTATAATGGAAGTTTTGATGTAACGGTGCTTGTTTCAGATCAGGGAGGTTTATCTGATTCCCAGATATTTACATTGACTGTAAATCCTGTGAATGATAGACCTATGGCTAGAAGAATNATAGAAAGTATTGGAGAGGATTGNAGTTTAGATATAGATGTAAATATAAATACAAATTTATGTACAGAAGAGATTTCAGATGGGATTAAATGTGATTGTGAAAGTGATTTATTTNTATCTGGTGTATGTGATATTGAATCATCAAATTTAACTTATGAAGTAATAACTCAACCTAATAATGGATATGTTGAATTTAATGGTTCTATTGCTACTTATACTCCAAATTTAGATTATATATCAGAAGAAGGAAATCCAGATATTTTTCAATACAGAGTATATGATGGTCAGCTTTACACTGACATTTTAAGTGATGGTATTTGTATTGATGATAATCAGTGTCCTNTNGTTGAGGTGACAGTTGGTAAGTTGAATGATACACCTGCTGTTAATTGTATTAATGATGATTGTAATAATCCATTGTTTTTATCAGACTATTATTATTTAATGTACGAGGATTGTTTAGATTATGATAATTTTGCAACTAGCGAGACTGAGAATTTAGAAGATTGTAATAGTTTAGAAGGTATTTCTATATCAAAATTAAGAACATTTAATTTAGAAATCTCAAATATTTGTGATGAAAATTCAGATTCTGTTTTATGGTATGATACAGATTGTGAGAATTCTGAAAATCAGAACGAGTTTAGTTATGGAATTGCTGTTGATATTCAATCTAATTTAAATAATAATGAAAGTAAAGGTGTTTGGAAGTATAAATTAAAAGGTGAGAATACATTTAATAGCTTTGGGGTCGATATTGGATGTAACTACAAATTATTAGATCAAGAAGATGAAATTAAATTTTTTCCAAATAATGATTATTTTTCTGTAAACAACGAGTTTCCTTCATTTAGTTTTTATCCATGGGATAAAACTGAAGATGCAGATGATGAAGATTTATGTATTGAATTATTAAATTCAAGAGATCAGCCTTGTGGAGGTGCTAGCGCTTACAGCAGTCAACTAATTGAACTTAAATGGGAAGTTATTCCTGTTAATGATACTCCAAGATTGGATGCTTTAGCAGACTTAATTGAAGATAATAGTTTAGAAGAGTTTTGTGATATAGAAAATGATGATGATTGCAATGAAAATCAAGATTATAAAGTACAGATTAATGCTTATGATTTGAAAGATCCTCAAGATGATTTATATTTTTATATATCATCTCAAACAATATCAAATAATGAAAACCAATCTTTGTTTAAAAAAATAAATTTTGATAATAATCTATTTATAAATGAAAGTCTTGTAAATCCTGATCTTATTTTTAACGAAGAAATTATTACTAATAATTTATTAAAATTAGACTTAACAAATTATGCTAATGGAACTGCTAAAATTAAAGTAGGGATTAGTGATAGAGAAAATATTGATGAGGGATTGTTTGTTGTTGATAGTTTTGATGTTAAGATAAACCCTGTTAATAATAGAATTAGTTCATATAGTATAGTTGAAAATATCAGTGCTTATGATGATTATGAAAATGAATCTATGTTTGTAAATATTAATGAACAATTTTCAATTAAATATCCTAATTATCAATATAATGAAGTTGATTTAAATATTAATGATATTAATGATGCTAATTTTTCTGATATAAGAAACTATATGATATCTAATCCTTATAAAATGAATGATATTTACTTTAAATGGAATAGAACTACTGAAAATGGATATTATCTTGATTTTGATATCGATCCCTTGCTTAACGATGAGCCTTATGAGCTTTACTATAGACTTGAGTTATTAGATCATGAAAATAATGTTTATGTACTAAAAGATAGTATTCCTGATAGTAGTTTTCCTGGGCTTGAGTATGCATATACTAATATTAAGTTTTCATCAGGTCCTTTTAAAAATTATATAGATGGAGAAATTTATAATGCTCAAACTGATTTGAAAGCACAAATAGATACAACTGGATTAACTCAGTATAATTGGCGTATTATTGCTGAAAATTATGAACAAGGTGAAATTTTAGAAGATTATGATTTTTATAATACTGCAACTACTCTATCAGATAATTCATATTTAATAAATACCCATATACCCACTTTAAACTTTGATTTTGTGTTAAATGATATTTATAATAACTACTTCGATCTCTATCTAAGTCCTATACCTTCGATATTTAATGGAGAAAATAATTACTATAATTTGAATTTTAATGAAAATTCTGAAATTTATTTAAATTATTCAAATGATGGTGTTTCTCCAAATGAAATAAATACTCTTTCAATGCTTACTTTGAATGATGACCAAGATAGTAACTTGAATTATCAAAATATTTATCACACTTATGATGATTTTAATGAACTTGGTAAAATGACTTGGTTTGTACCTATCTCAAATAATGTAGGAACTGTAAATATTTTTGCAAAAGATGTTTATTATGAATCCATATTACCAAATACTTATAATTCAATTGATTCAAATTCTGGAAGTTTCAATATTCAGTTTTTTACGAATGAAAATATAAACATTTTAATACAGGAGAATAGTAGAAAATATAAGGCTTTTAATTTTGATTTAGTTTCTGATATTTTGAAAATTAATTCGAATAAAAATAATATTAATTTTGATATTAAACTATCCTATAATATTGAAAGTTTAACTAATAATGATATTTCTTTTGCAAAAATTATTGATAATGAAATTATTCCTATACCATCATTTGTAGAAAATTATAAGCTTGTTGCATATGTAAGTGAATTTGAATCGTATGTTGTAATTCAATTAGATAGTAGCAATTTTGAAGATGAGATTCCTAGTGATATCAATNTCATTTCATGTTATCCAAATCCATTCAATCCCTCTACTACAATNAGATTTACACTAGACAGNTNAAATGATTTTAACATAAAAATATTTAATTTATCTGGGCAGGAAGTTTTTACAAAAAATAATNTACCATCTAATTTAGGTTTAAATNAATATACTTGGAANGGAANGNATGATAAAGGCAATAGTTTAACTTCNGGAATATACTTCATAACNATTGAGATTGATAATAGAATTTTAATGGAGAAAGTAACTTTATTAAAGTGAAAAATATAATTTATATATTAATCTTTTTATTTAGTTGTGATACTTTAGATCAGCAGTTTGGAGTTGAAGAATTTGAAGATAGTTTTAGTTATTATGATTTTGTTGCGTATGGTTGGGGAGAAATATTTAATGGAGATAAAACACTTGCATTAGATTATTTTGATCAGGCTTTAAATTCTTCCAATATAAATTACTTTAATAGTGCTGTACTTGGTATGGGGTGGGCAAAAACATATCAAGCAAATAGCATTTTGAATTCTTCAGAATGTATTGATAATACATCTGATTGTACAGATTTAGTAGATCAGTATAGAGATAATGCAAAATGTTATTTTTATAAAGCATCATTAAGAGAGGATTTAAGTTTGGAAAATAGTTCGCAAATCTTAGAGTGGTGTACTCAGGATGATGTAAATATAGATAATTTATATAATAGTATCGATTTTATGAATCTTGAATTAGAAGATATGGTTAATTATTACACTGATTGCGTAGATGATGAGGGTAACCCTTATGTAAGTTGTTTTGAAAATTTTATTGTTGATTTAAAGTTAGGTTATATTTATTTAAGATATTTATCATATGTTCGGTCAATTTCAGATGACAATCTAGTTGATGAATCGAACAGTGATTTAATTAATTTATTTATAGATTTTTATACACAGTATCCCACATATGATATTATGAATGATAAATCAAATTATTCATCAGACTTTTCTCTAACTTATAAAAATATAACATCTGTTATATCTAACCTATACCTTCAATCGGGTAATTATGATTTATCTTGTGAGTATGGAAAGTATTCTTGTCCAAATCTTGAGTGTGATGGTAATATTCTAAATCTTATTGATTGCTTAGATAGTTTCTAAAAATACTACATCTTGTTACACCTTTTTTTAAGAATAAAAATATGTAAATATTTTATATTATAATTAGAGAATATGTATTTTTTATTTTCAATATTATACTTGTCAATTCTTTTTTCTGAAAATGAAAAAAGTTTACCTCATTATTTTACTGAAGAGGAATTGATTAATAAATCATTAATTTATTCGATGTCTAGAGATACTGAGCCCCCTTTAAGCCCAGTTAGAAATATTGCTGAATTTGAACCAATGCAAGGCGTATTAATTAGATATCCTTTCGGCATATCAACATCAATGATTCAAGAAATAGCAGAAGATGTAATAATATATTGTTTGGTTTCTCAAGCACTCCAAAATTCAGCTTATAATTCCATGAATAATGCTGGAGTAGATATGTCAAAAGTTGAATTTATTACTGGTTCAACTGATTCATATTGGACCAGAGATTATGGTCCATGGTGGGTGGTAGATGGCAATAAAAATATTGGTGTAGTTGATTTTACTTATAATCGACCTAGACCAAATGACAATGCAGCACCTTATAAAGTATCAGATTATTTAAATACTTCATATTACGCAACAGATGTAGTTCATTGTGGTGGGAATTATATGACAGATGGTTATGGAATATCTGCTTCCAGTACACTAGTTTATGAGGAAAATAATATGAGTAATAATCAAGTAAATCAAAATATGCTAGATTATTATGGAGTTCATACCTATCATACTGTTGAGGATCCAAATAATACTTACATTGACCATATTGATTGTTGGGGTAAATTTTTATCACCTCAAAAATTATTAATTCGTTCTGTGTCAGGAACTCATCCTCAATACAATGAAATTGAAGAAGTTGTTAGTTATTTTGAATCTACTTTAAATTCTTATGGAGAACCTTGGGAAATTTTTAGAGTTTATACACCAAATAATCAACCTTATACAAATTCTTTAATTTTAAATAATAAAGTTTTTGTACCCTTAATGAATAGTTCATGGGATGATGATGCTTTAGATGTTTACGAGCAAGCATTACCTGGTTATGAAATTCTAGGTTATACAGGTTCATGGGAGTCAACTGACGCTTTACATTGTAGAACTAAGGGTATTCCTGATTTAGGAATGATACAAATTTTTCATAATCCATTAAATGATATTTATGAGCCTCAAATTGAAGGATATAATGTGCTTGCTACAATTGATGATTTAAGTCAAATGGGTTTAGTTTATGATGATTTGAAAGTATTTTGGAAAAATAATAGTTCTAGTGAGTTTATGCCAATTCAAATGAGTATTTGTGATATAGATATTCCTGATTGTTATCAATCAAATATTCCTCCTCAACAAGAAGATACTGATATTCAATATTTTATAACTGCTCAAGATTATTCTGGAAGGTATGATAGATTACCTATAGCTGGATATTATGATTTTAGTGTAGTTGCCACGCAACTATTTGATAGTGGTGATATAAATATGGATAATATTACAAATATCCTTGATGTAGTATTAATAGTTAATTATGTACTTGGAATTGGTGAATTAGATCCATATCAAATTCAATTATCAGATTTAAATAATGATATGATAATTAATATTTTAGATGTTATATTAATTGTAAATCTAATTTTAGAGAATTAATATGAAAAAAATCTTAATAATAATATCTTTTTTATCTTTTCTATTTTCACATAGTTATAGTATTTATAAGGAAATAAAAATCTATAATAATAATTTAAATAATCATCAGACATTAAATTCTTTGGGTATTGATGTTGATCATATTTACAAAGCAGATGATTATATACAATTTGTTATTAACGAATATGATTTGAATAAATTAGTCTCTGCAAATATTGAATTTGATATTATTCATCAAGATATTGAAGAATTTTATAAAAGCAGACTAATCCAAAACTATTCCAGTAGAGATTTTAATTATGGTTCAATGGGAGGTTATTATAATTTTGAGGAAATAGAACAAAATTTAGATGAGTTGACAAATCTTTATCCTTCTATTATATCAAATAAGGTTTCAATTGGATTATCTTTAGAAGGCCGTAATATTTGGGCAATTAAAGTAAGTGATAATCCAAATATAGATGAAAGTGAACCTCAAGCTTTATATACTGGTTTACATCATTCTAGAGAACCTATGAGTTATATGAATTTGTTTTATTTTATGCATTGGCTCGGAGAAAATTATAATTCAGATTTATTAGCTCAACATTTAGTAAATAATAGAGAGCTTTGGTTTATTCCTGCAATAAATCCTGATGGTTTAGTCTATAATGAATTAATTGCTCCAAATGGTGGAGGAATGCAAAGAAAGAATACTAGAAATACTTGTAGTGGAACACCAATTGGAGTAGACTTAAATAGAAATTATTCATATTTATGGGGATATGATAATGATGGATCTAGTCCAGATGGCTGTAGTGAAACTTATAGAGGGACAGCACCATTTTCTGAACCAGAGACACAAGCTGTAAGAGATTTTGTAAATCAGCATGATTTTAAGATAAATTTTAATTATCATAGCTATAGTGATCTTTTAATTTATCCTTTTGGATATGAATATGAAAATAATGCGCCTCAAGAAGATATAGATATATTTATCGAATATGGACAGGATATGGTCCAGTTTAATGATTATGTATTAGGAACAGGACCTGATTTATTGTACCCTGTTAATGGTGATGCTTGTGATTGGATGTATGGAGAGGCAGGAATTTTTTCTTATACACCAGAAATCGGAGGTAATTCGGATGGATTTTGGCCTGCTACTCAAAGAATTTTACCTCTTGCTGAAGAAAATTTATACCCTAATCAAGTTCTTGCATTAAATGCTGGTTCAAAATATGAAGTTAATATTACGCTTGACAGTGAAAGTTTTAATTTTGATAATATATATCCTTTATATATTTCAATAATGAATAAAGGTCTAAGTGATTCTAATGGTTCAGTTAAAGTTGATATCATAAGTTCTGATAACCTTATCTTTGAACTAGATGAGATTACACTAAACAATCTTGATTCTAGGGAATTTATTGATTTAGGAAATATTTCATACTTTCAATTAAATAACCAAGCAACAAATGGGTCAATTGAAACTGTTACAGTAAATGTATATGATAATGATTATTTTTATTTTTCAGATTCAATAGATATTTTGATTGGAGAACCAATTTCATATATATATGATGATTTCGAATCTGACTCACAGTGGCAAGTTGGTTCATTAGATGATACTGCTACTGGAGGAATTTGGGAACGAGCAATTCCTAGTCCTACATATGAGGATGATGGTGAAATAGTGCAGCCTGATTTTGATTTTTCAACAAATGGTGAGTATTGTTTTATGACAGAGAATTCTTTTAATCCGGATAATGATTCTCAGTCTGATGTTGATGGTGGATTTACTACATTATTTTCACCAATTTATGATTTATCAATGTATAATCAAGCATTAGTATCTTATTGGAAATGGTACACAAATAATCTTGGTAATAATCCTGGAACAGATTTTTGGAAGGTTGATGTTAGTAACGATGAAGGTGAAACATGGATAAATATAGAAAATACTAATTTATCAAATAATTTTTGGAAATTTTCTCAATTCGTTATTTCTGATTTTGTTACTCTAACTGATAAAATGCAATTTAGATTTATTGCTGAAGATATTTTTAATGATGGCGATGTTGGTTCTGGAGGATCTTTAGTTGAGGCTGCAATTGATGATTTTAGAATATCAATTTTTGAAGACACTAATCAATGTGTATTAGGAGACTTGAATAATGATTCATTTATTAATGTTACAGATATAGTATTGATGGTTAATTTAGTTGTTGGTTTTAATAATAATTTAGATGAATATCTTTGTGCTTCTGATTTTAATCAAGATAATATAATTAATGTACAAGATATTGTATTATTAGTTACTTTAATTTTAAGTTAAACTCCCTTTTTATCTTTATCCCATATTTTTTTATGTAATTGTATTTGAAATCTTACATTTAAGTTATCTTTTAATATCCAATCAATAATCTTTTTATTATCAATTTCTCCAAAAACAGGAGACATTAAAATTAAACACTTATTTTCAAGATTATATTTTTTTATTATCTTTTTTGACCAATTATAATCTGATTTATTTCCAATTACAAATTTCACTTCGTCAGTTTTTTTTATATAGTTTAAATTATCCCATAAATTTTTATGTTCCATTTTACTTGATGGACATTTTAAATCTAAAATAATATGAGTTTTTTTTGATATATTTTTGATTGTTAAAGAGCCACCTGTTTCAATTAGAACTCGCTTATTGTTTTTTTCTAATTCTTCAATAAGTTTTATACAATCATTTTGAAGAAGTGGTTCTCCACCAGTTATTTCTACAAGATTACATTTAAAGGAATTAACTTTTTCTATTATCTGATTAATTTCAAGATTTTTTCCTTCATAAAAAGCATATTCAGTATCACAATAAGAACATCGCAAATTGCAATAAGTTAATCTAACAAAAATGCAGGGAAGACCTGAAAAAGATGATTCACCTTGAATACTATAATATATTTCATTTACTTTAAGAGACATTGCTTAACAAATTTATTTTATAAAGGCATATAAATTTATTAACTTAAAACTAATTCTACTTAATATATTTTATTAATTATAAAGGAAAAAATGGAAAATAATTTCCCAAAATTGTTTATTCCTGGTCCAACACATGTTTCAAAAGAAATATTAGAAGAATTTTCTACAGATCAAATTGGACATAGGACACCTGAAATATCTACGTTGATTGATTATATCGTAAATGGAGTAAAAGAAATATTATATACAAATAATCAGATTTTTTTAGTTTCTCATGCAGCTACAGGTCTTTGGGAAATGGGTACAATAAATTCTGTCAAAAAAGGTGTAGTTCATTGCGTAAATGGAGCGTTTAGTTCTAAGTGGGCTCTTTCATCAAATAAATGTGGATTTAATGTNGGNGTTATTGATTATGAATGGGGGAANGGTATAAATGTTGATGATGTAGATAATTACTTATCTTCTGGAAATTATGATGTTTTGGCNACNGTACATAATGAAACATCTACAGGAGTAATGAGTAATCTAGAAAATATTTCAAGATTATTAAATTCAAAGTATCCAGAAGTAATATGGCTTGTGGATGCTGTGAGTTCTATGGCAGGTGTAAAAATAGATGTNGATGATTTGGGAATAGATTTCTTACTTTCTTCAACTCAAAAGGCATGGGGACTGCCTGCTGGTTTTTCTATTTGTTCGGTCTCTGATAGATTATTAGAAAAATCAAAGACAATTGAAAATAAAGGTTATTTTCTGGATGTTGAAGTATACGAAAAATATATTAAAAAATTACAAACACCTTCTACTCCATCTATTCCACACATGTTTGGCCTAAAGAAAGTAATTGAAATAATAAAGAATGAGGGAATAGAAAATAGATGGATGAGACATATTCAAATGTCAGAATATGCAAGAAATTGGGCTTTTAATCATGGTCAACAGTTATTTCCTGAGAAAGGTTGTGAATCTTTCACCTTAACATGTATTAAAAATATTAAAAAATGGGATATTAATAAGATTAATGAACAATTATTAAATAGAGGGTTNAGAATGGATAGAGGGTACGGTTCTTTNAGAGGTAAAGTTTTTAGGATACCNCATATGGGTAATATTTATATGGAAGATTTAAAAAATTATTTANATAATTTTGATGAGGTTTTATGTCAATTAAAATATTAGTAACAGACCCCTTATCTGATGCTGGGATTGAATTATTAAATCAATCTAATTTTGAGGTAATATATAAACCTGGGGTTCCATTAAATGACTTATTATCAATTATTAGTGATATTGATGGTTGGATAATTAGAAGTGGAACTAAAATTCAGAAAAATCATATTTTAAAAGCTAAAAAACTTCAAGTTATTGGTAGAGCTGGTGTTGGAACTGATAATATAGATATAGAATCTGCAACNCTTAATGGAGTTGTAGTAATGAATGTACCTGATGGTAANACTGTATCTGCAGCTGANCATACATTAGCAATGATTTCAGCTCTATCTCGNAATATTCAATTAGGTCATATGGGACTTNTAAATGGANGTTGGGATAGNCATAAATTAGTTGGTCATGAGTTAAGAGGAAAAATACTTGGTGTAGTTGGATTAGGAAAAATAGGAAGAGAGGTTATAAAAAGAGCTTTATCCTTTGATATGAAAATTTTAGGTTACGATCCTTATGTAAGTCAAGATAATTTTGATGATTCAGAAATCAAAGTTGTTTCAATTGATGAGTTAACAAAAAGCAGCGACTATATAAGTTTACATGTTCCATTTAATGATAAAACAAAAGATTTATTTGATTTAAAAAGAATGAAAATGATGAAAAAAACATCAAAGATTATAAATGTTGCTAGAGGAGGAATAATTAATGAAAATGATTTAGCCGAAGCATTAAATCAAGAAATTATCTCTGGGGCGGCAATTGATGTTTTTATTAATGAACCNATTGATGAAAATCATAAACTTATTTCTGCTAAAAATATTTTACTAACACCTCATTTAGGCGCATCAACTTTTGAGGCAAAGGAAGGAGTNTCNAAAGGAATATGTAATCAAATTTCAGAGTTTTTTTTAAANGAAAAATTATTAAATGTTTTAAATGTTCCAGTTTCTGATTCTTCACTTCTTAAAAGAATGACCCCATTTTATAAATTAACTGAAAAAATGGGTNGTATATTATCCCAATTGTCATCATCNCCAATTAAAAATATTTCAGTAACTTGTTATGGTAAAGTTGAAGATAGTAAATCAATATTGACTGTTTTATTAAAATCAGTTTTAGAAAATATTATTGATAGTAGAATAAATATGATAAATGCAGATTATATAGCTAAAGAAAGGGGTATTTTATCTTCTCATGGTTACAAGAATGACAATGTACCATTTCTAAATTTAATTAAATGTTTTATAGAAACTGATGATGGAAATCTAGAAATATCTGGAAGTGTTTTTGATGAAAATCATATGAGAGTAGTCAATATAATGGGATTTAATATTGATTTAAATCCTGAAGGNAATATGCTTTTTGTTATTAATAAAGATACACCAGGAGTTNTTGGTAAAATNGGATCATTATTGGGANATTTAAATATTAATATTGCAAGNTATCTTCTTGGAAGAGTTGATGATAGTGAAAATGCTTATAGTGTTATTAAATTAGATGCTTCAATTCCTTCTCAAGTACTCGATGATCTTGAAAAGCTTGACGAAATAGTCAGAGTATGGCAAGTTAAAATTGGATAAAATAAAAAAAATCTCAGAAATTTTATCTAAAATTGATTTATCTAAAAATAGAAAATTCATAAAATATCTAAATGTTGTTAAAAGAAAATCAAAAGATGTATCAAATTTGAGTGCAAATAAAATAGAAATTGAAAAATCTAAATTAGATTTAATGAAACTATATTATAATCTGGGCAAATATATTTCTAATAAAAATTTTAATGAAAATATTTCAGATTTTTCTTATGATGAAGAATATGAGAATTTAAATAATAAAATAAATAAACTCAAATCATATATTGAAGAAATAAAATCAAAAATCGATTAAAATATTCTCCTCTATTTTCGCTTTGATTTTGATATTATTATAGTTAATTTTTATATGTAAGGTTCTCATAAAATCGATGATAAATATTTTAAAAAAATATAAATTAATTATTATTAATAAGGATAATACATCAGTAAAAGAGATAAATTCTTTGAAAGCATCTTTGCTATTTTTATCTATTTTTTTAATGATGTTATTTTTCTTTTCATTAATTTTTTTATCTAAAGATTTCAATAGTTTAATTACAATGAAGTCAATTCAAAATCATAAAAATGATAATGAAAAATTGCAGGTGATTATTGACGGTCAAAGTTCAAAGATTTCTAGTCTTATTGAAGAAATAAATAACTTAAATATTAGAGATAATAATTTAAGAAAATTATTAAAATTACCTTTAATAAATGATGATATTAGAAAGCTTGGCGTTGGTGGTAGTGCAAAGGATGAGAATGAAAAGTTTAATCAATTTGATTACCTGCTACCCAAAGATAATGATTTAGATTTGTTAAGTGATAATTTATATTTTATACATCGTTCAATTAATTTGGGAAAGTTAAGTTATTCAGAAATTGAAAATAAAGCAAATTCAAATACAAGTTATTTTACCCATTTCCCAGCAATAAAGCCAGTAAGTAAGGATGAAAGTAAAATGTCATCTTGTTATGGTTATAGAATTGATCCGTTTACAAATAAAAAAAAATTTCATGAGGGTGATGACTTTTCAGCAAAAAGAGGAACTGAAGTAATGTCAACTGCTGATGGAATAGTTAAAACATCTAAGTTTTATGGCTCATTTGGAAATTATATTGAGATTGATCACGGAAATGGATATGTAACAGTTTATGGACATTTACATAAAAGAAACGTTAAGAAAGGTCAAAAAGTTGAAAGAGGACAACGAATTGGTCAGGTTGGGAATACCGGTCGTTCAACAGCTCCGCATCTTCATTATGAAGTTAAATACAAAAATAAAACTCTTAATCCATCAGATTTTTATTTTGATATATCATTATAAATGTTTGAAAACCCCAACATATCATCAGATATTATTAATCAAAATAATAAAAATTCATTAACATATTTTATTGAAACATACGGATGTCAAATGAACGTTGCTGATTCAGAACTTGTTAGTAATGAATTAGAAAAAATTGGTTATATAAATTCAAATAAAATTGAACAAGCTGATTTAATTTTACTTAACACTTGTTCTATTAGAGAAAAAGCTGAAGAGACAGTTCATAATCGCTTAGATAGTTTGCACTATTTGAAAAAGAATAATCCTAAATTATTGATTGGTGTTATTGGTTGTATGGCACAAAATTTGAAAAATGAATTATTAGATTCAAAACCATACATTGATATTATCTTAGGACCCGATTCTTATAGAAAAATTTCTGAAATTGTTTATAATAGAAATAATCAAATTGATCATATTGTAGATACAAAGCTATCTAAGTACGAAGTTTATGATAATATGTTCCCATCAAGAAAATCTGGCGTAAATGCGTGGGTGTCTATTATGAGAGGTTGTGATAAGTTCTGTACTTTTTGTATTGTTCCATTTACCAGAGGTAGAGAAAGAAGTCGATCTATTGAAAGTATAGTTGAAGAAGTTAATAAAGCTGTTGAGGATGGTTTTGTTGAAATTACACTATTAGGTCAAAATGTAAATTCTTACAGAACGCCTGATGGAGACTTTCCTATTTTGTTAGAGAAAGTCGCAAAAATAAAAGGTGTTAAAAGAATTAGGTATACCTCACCGCATCCTCGTGATATTAATGAAGATTTATTAAAAGTAATGAAAAAATATGATAATATTTGTAAAAATATTCACTTACCTCTTCAGTCTGGTTCAACAAAAATACTAAAAACTATGAATAGAACTTATACAAAAGAAGAATTTTTAAATCTTGTTAAAATAATCAAAAATTATCTTCCAACTTGTTCTATAAGTACAGATATTATTGTCGGATTTCCAGGCGAGGATGAATTTGATTTTAATGAAACATTAGATGTTGTTAGAAAAGTTGAGTTTGATTTTTCTTATATGTTTAAGTATTCTTCTAGACCTGGTACTAAAGCTTCTCATTACACAAATCAAGTTGATGAGAAAGTTAAGCAAGAAAGATTAGAAAAATTGATATCATTGCAAAATGAAATAAGATTAAAAGTTAATAAATCTAAAATTGGTTCAATTGAAAAAGTTTTAATTGAAAAAAATAGTAAGAAATCTGATTTATTTTGGTCAGGTAGAACAGATGGGAACATATGGACGGTTATAAAAAAAACTGATGAAAAAGTTAAAGATGTTGTTGATGTATTAATAACAGATGCTAAAGGTGTTACTTTATTTGGTGAAAATTTAAACAATAGGGGTCAAATTTCATGAAATTATTAAAATATATTTTTTTTACAATTATACTGATTTCTTGTATTTTTTTCATTATTCAATTAGATCAATTAAATACAATAAATCAAGAACCCATTAAAATTAAGATTCCTTATATTAGTGCTATTGATCCTTCAAATGATGGTGTTAAAGTATGGGAAGCTATTTTATTATCAGTTTCTATAGGTGTTTTTATTGGTTTCTTAATAGCATTATATCAAATAATTACTCAAACATCTGAAATTATGTCTTTAAAATCAAAGATTAGAAGGTTGAATCATGAACTTGATAATCTTAGAAACCAGTCAATTGATGATGAAATAGATATAAAAGATGAAATTTCATTAGAACAAGATTTATAATTCATGTTTTCTATACTCATCTTAATACCGATTATTGGTTTACTTATCTATTTCCTCTATTATAGAAAATTAAAACCTCATAAAGTAAATAATATTAGAGAAATGTATGCTGAAGGTCTAGATATGCTCGTATCAGGCAAAAGAATTGCTGCATATAAAAATTTTAAAAGTATAATTAATGAGGATTCAAATAATATAAAAGCATATTTAAGGTTAGGTCAAATACTAAGAGAAGGTGGTAATGCAATTAAAGCTCTCAAGATTCATAAAAGTTTAATGCATAGAAAGAAAATAACAACTTATGAAAAAATTGAACTACATAAAAATATGGCATTAAATTATTATGAATTAGATAATTTTGATAAATCTATTTTTGAAGCAGAAGAAATCCTAAAAATTGAAAAAGATAATGAATGGGCAATTTATCATCTCATAAATTTATATAAAAAAAATAACGATTGGATGAAAGCTACCGAATATCTTAAATCATATTTTAATACAAAAGGAAATAGAGATAATCATAAGCTAGCTCTTTATAAAATCCAACATGCAAGAATAGAAATTGAAAATAATAACTTTGAAGAAGCTCGTAATATTATTAATAGAGCTTTAAATATTGAAGATAATTTGGCTATTGCATATTATTACTTAGGCAAAACTTATTCAAAAGAAAGTACATTGGTTTATGATAAAGCGATAGAGATTGAAAAAAATGGATTAAACAGTATTTCAGATAAAGAAAAATATAATAAATATGTTGAAGATGCTAAGAATATGTTATCAAAGTCAATTCCAATGTGGATTCATTATCTAGAAATTAATCCTCAACAATCATGGTTTGTAATACCTCTTTTAAAAGATGCACTTTTTTCATTAGATAGATATTCTGAACTTGAAGATATTTTTTATAAATTATCTGAGAAATATCCAGATAGTATTGAAATTTTAGCAGCTTTGGCTGACTATTATTCAATAAAAGGAGATTTAGATAAAGCTATAGATATTATAGAAAAAGCTCTCAAACAGAACAAGGATTCTATTTTAGTTAAACTGATTAAGTTTAAATTAAATATACAAAAAAATTCTGAAAATATATCTCTCAACGATATAGATGATATAATCGCATTCATACTCAAGGATACTGCTTATCAAATGATTAATGATCAAACAATAAATTCAGATATTAGATGGTTATTTAATAATGATGAAAAAATATCATAAATCATTTTTTTTAAAAGCTGTAATTTTTTTTAGTTTACTTCTTTCAGCTGACAAATCGTTAAATGAAACTATCGAATATATAAAACAAGGAAATTATATTTATAAGGATAAATATATTGGTAATGATAATCAAGAAAGAAACTACTATAATTCTATATATAAAATTTTATCTTCAGAAGATTCTAGGAATAAATTTTTAAATGGTCTTTTAGAAAGTAATGGCGAGAAATCAAGTAATTATTTTAAAGATTTTTATTTAAAGCATCCTCAAAATCAATATGCTGATGATGCAGTTATAAAAGTTGCTGAATATTATTATGCTAGTGGTCTTTATATTCAATCCAGTGAATGGTATAGAAAAATTCCATTTGAATATTCGGATTCTAAGTATTTAGATAAATCTATTGCTTATTTTTTAAATTCTCTATTGATTGCAGGTCATAAAGATACAGTAAATTACTATATGAATATTTTTAAAAATAAATATCCTAAATTAGATTATTCAGAAGAATATTTAATTGAGGCTAATAAAAATAATAAATCAAATTTTTCTCAAAAAAAATCAAAAAATATAAGTAAAAAAATATTTTCAGTACAGATTGGTTCTTTTAAAAATTATGATTTAGCAAAAAATAAAAAAAGAATGTTAGATAGAGAAGGTTTTTTATCAAGGGTTGAGGAAGTATATGTAAATGGCCAAATTTTTTATGCTGTCAGAATTGGTCTTTTTGAATCATCAAAACTTGCTAAAAAAGAACAGGTAAGATTAATTTCAAGAATTGGTCTTTATGATTCAATAATAATAGAAGTTGAGAAATAATTATGGAAGCGAATGTGATCCTGGTGGACACCGCGGTCTTCAAAGCCGTAGTTCCGGTGAAAAACTGGAAGGTGGGTTCGATTCCCACACGTTTCCGCTAAATTTTATGAGTTATTCTAAATATATATCTTATTTGATTAAAATGATATGGTTTATCGTTTTTTTGTTAGTTATTTTTATTGATAGAGAGAATAGTTTTCAAAAATATATAACAATAATATTTTTATTAATTATTTCAGCAATAACAGTTATTAGAGCTCTTAACTCAAGAAATGAATGGAGAGAAATAATTGAAGATGGAGATGTCGAAATTAAAGAAAAAATTAGCTTTGATGATTAATTGTTTCCTAAAACAATATTTGTTAATGTCACTATATCTAAAACATTAATTATATTATCTGAATTCATATCTACATTTGCGCTATAATCTGATAATCCTAAAATAATATTAACAGTTGAAATAATATCTAATATATTTATAATTCCATCGAGATTTAAATCACCTAATAGTATTTGATTGTCAAAATAATCATAGCCATATTTTTGTGCTCTTGGAACCATTTGATTAAAAGATCCAGGATGAGTATATGTCCAAACTACAGTACCATTTTCACTTACTTCAAACATGTACGAGTCGTCTGCAACAGTAACCAAAGTATTTCCATTTGGTTGTCTAAAAGCACCAGATTGAACATCTGAGAAAAAATTACTTTGATATAACCATTCCCAAGTTACTGGGCCATACGGTTCATTGCTTTCTAAAGTATAATTGCCACTATTATCTAGTGGAGGAACTAATTCTAATGCAGCTGAATTATTATTTGTATGTCGGTTATTATATAATATTAGATTTCCTTCTCCTGGATATCCATTTGGTATCCAATTTACACTATGTTGACTTTCTAAAATTTGGTCAGAATTATTTCCTCTACCATAATTAGCAGGATTACCCCATCTATATAAAAAATCTCCTCCTTTTCCAGAGTTTCCACCACTATGAGATGCAGCTTCTTCCGTAGTTGTACTATGGTCAATTATGTATATTTCTCCCATATGTCTAGATGATATTACAATTTGGTCTAAATCAGCGTTATAATCGATAGCATTTACATGAATCCAGTCACCATTAGCATTTCCACCAGGTCCACCATTACTGCCAACTGAATTACAGTTGATATCCATAAGTTCAGGATGATCAGATATATTACCATATGTTGCTTCATATTGGGTTCCTCTATCTTGCACTAAATGGTCCCATAAATGCCATTCCCATACAACTGTTGCCCCACCAGTTGATAGATTAGGTTCAACTTCAAAAATTGCAGTAGACCACATTTGATTTAAAGAATTATTTACAGAAGTTCTTCCAAATGAACTCCATTCGTTTTGATATTTACGTTCCCATGCAACAAGTAATATATTTCCATTAGGCATAACATCTATGTCATGATGATGTTGATATGTTTGATTTGATAGTTCATAGGTCCAAAGTAAATCACCTTCCCAATTGTAAATTTCTACTTTACCGCCAACTCCACCAGCTTCCATAGTTGGATTATTCGATCTACATGGATAGTATAACAATGTATTTTCAAACCCAGGTTCATCTCCAGGATGCAAATAGGGCATACTAGCAGCTCCAGATGAATGGTTCCAAGAATTAAAAGTTGAACCATCAGTATCTTTTAGGTAGCTAGTAGACCCACTATTACCACCACCTGGTCCACCTCCTTGAGGAGTATATAAAACATATCCTTCATAAACTTCTTGATTTAAAGATAATTGTAGCGAAAGTATTAATAATAAGATTTTTGTCATAATGCCCTTAGATTTATTAATAAATTTTAATAAAAATTATTTTAAGTTGTTAAAAATAAAATGTAATAAATCGTTACTATTTATATGTAAAAATATAGTTTAAAATAAATGTAGTTTAAAATATGAAAATTTCAATATTTAAAAGAGTTATAACTGTTTATCTAATTATTGGTGGTATTTTTAAAAAATGGATAGCACCACTTTTCCTATTACCTTTTGTTTTTTTATTAAGACTTTTCATTTTTTTATTTATGATAATTGATAATATTTTTTATTTCAATTTATCAAAAAAAGTAATTGATAAACCTATTATTATTGTAGGTAATCCGCGTTCTGGTACTACTTTTTTACAAAGGTTCTTAGTGAAAAATGGATTTGGTAGAGGTTCGCAACTTTGGCAAATGATTTATCCATCTATAATTTTGCAAAAGTTATTAAAACCTTTTTTGCCATTATTAGAGTTAGTTAGTCCTGCAAAACATCATTCAACTGATGCTCATAAAACGAGTTTAACATCTGTTGAAACTGATGATGTTGGAATACTTTTTAGATTTTTTGATGGGTTTTTTTTATATGGTTTTTTCTTGTCATGGTCAAAAAAAGATTTATTTAATTGGGTTGATCCAAAGTTAAGAGATAANTCTAAAAGAGATTATGATTGGCTAGAATCTGTATGGAAAAGAATTTTAGTAAATTCNGANAANGATAGAATNGTNGCTAAATTATTTTCAGTCAGTGCAAATTGTCCAAAATTTCAAGAAAGATATCCAGANTCTAAANTACTTTANATGGTTAGAAACCCNATTGATGTAATTCCNTCAGGATTAAGTTTAGTAACAGGAGTATTAGATAAAAAATTTGGNTTTTGGGATAAGCCTAAAATTGATAGAGANAGATTTATTANTAATTTATATAANGGATTAGTTGAATTATTATTAAGGTTTGAAAATGATTGGTCAAATAATAANGTTAATAAAAATAATATCATGATTGTTAATTTTGAATCTATGATGCTAGATTTTGAATCTTTAATGAATGATATAATAGNATTTACAAANCATAAAAAANCAGAAGAACTANNCTCTGNTGTNAAGATNNCTTCNGAAAAACAAANAAAATATAAAAGTAAACATAAGTACGATTTATCTAAATTTGGTTTAACCAAAAAAAAGATCGAAAAAGATTGCAAAAAATATTATGAAACATTTATTAATTAGTTATCTATTAATTACTTCTTTATTTGGTCAAATTCCACCCAAAGATTTTAGTTCTTGGGAAATATTACAAGATGAGAAAATATGGATAGGGAATTATTTTGATGAATTTCCTTGGTGTAAAGCAAAAATTATTTTACCATATTCAATTGAGGATATTTTATTTGTTGTAGAAGATGTTAATAATTATAATAAAGTATTAGATTCGGTTATTTATTCAACAAAGGATGATAATAATATAGCGCATATTAGGATAGATTATCCATTTCCTTTTACTGATAGAGAATATATAGTTAAATTTCAAAGGCACGTAGAAAATAAAGATATTGTTTATGCTTTTGCTTCAAATCCAGATTTGAATCAAAATATTGATTCTAATTATATAAGATTAATTAATGCAAAAGGCGAGTGGAGGCTGTCACCAGTTTCAGATAATCAAACTGAAGTTTCTTATTTATGGAACGGTGAACTTAGAGGAGATTTTCCAAGTTGGGCATTATCAAAAGCATGGATTAAACATGGAAATGAAGTGTTAAGCAATTTATCAGATAAACTAAAGGAGAATCATGAGAAGTAAGATTTTATTAATTATATTTACATCAATTATATTGAGCAATCAAAATACAATGATATCTGGAAATCTTGAGTATTTTTTTATGAATAGATTGTCAAATAGTGATGTAGTTAATATACCTTTTAGGCTTCTTAATCTTAATATTTATCACCAAAGAGATAATATAGATATTAATGGTGAGTTTGCAGTTGAATATAGACCAAGGCTAGATACTGATTTTTCATTTGATGATAATCCTACAGATTTTAATTTAGTTTTAAGAGATTTGTATGTTACTTATTATCTAGAAAATGGTGAATTTAGTTTTGGTAAAAAAAGATATACTTGGGGAAGTGCAGATGAAAATTCACCTATAGATAATTTAAGTCCTTATGATTACTATTATTTACTAAACGGTACTCAAGAAAGAAAACTAGGTATTTATTCAGTATCTTTTGATTTCTATTTAAATAATGATTGGAAAGTTGCTGGCATAGTATCTCCATTACACAATACAAGTAGATTCCCAATTGATGATCCAGAATATCCATTATCCTTGCCTGTTTCACCGTCTAAAGGGCAGTTTTTATCAATTAACAATCCTTATGAGTCTGGAATTTATCTTCAAAAATCATTACAAAATTTTGATTTTACCCTATCTTACTTTAGGGCCTATGATAGAGTATTTAATGTTTCTGGTTTTGCTCTCTATCAATTTGGAACAAGCGGAATAAATCCACAAACTGAGATAAAATATTCTTACAGGCTAACTGAGGCAAATAATTTAGGTTTTGTTGCTTTATTTAATGATTTTACTGTTAGATCAGATATTACTTTTTTTAGATCTTTTGATAGAAATGATAATGATTCATTTTTATCTGCACCATATTCTATTGATGTCCAAGCTGGAACAGATAATTATAATATTGTAACTGCAGATGATGAAGAATGTGCCACAACTAATGATAGTGGTGAAACAGTCTATATAGATTGTATATATCCATTTAGAGAAGATGCTAACTATATGCAGGGCATATTGCAGGTAGAATTACCTTTGCCTAATGATTACCAGGTAAACATTCAATATTTTCAATATAATATTAATGAATATACTAACTTACTTACTGAATATGATTTACCTAGTAATGTTCAATTACCAAATGTTCAAATAGATATATCTAATGCTGATAGTGAAGATTTATTTTTACCTGGGATGGGAGCGCCTTATTCAATTTTATCTAAAAAGTTAACATTTATCAACTTAGAAAAATTATTAATGGATAATGATTTAAAACTATCATTCACTTTGGTTCAAGATTTAGATGAAGGGGATGGTCATATTTTTGCATTTGAATCAGAATTTGATTTTGGTAGCGGGCTTGTAGGTCTAGTAGGATTTAATAAAATCAACGGGGATTCTTCTTTAGGTGATTTGTACAGATTTAATTCTATGGAAGATTTTTCATCATTTAGAACTCAGCTTACTTATAATTTTTAAGTATGAATATAAAAATAACAGGCGTTGGATATTATTTACCTGAAAATATTGAAACTTCAGAACAGTTAGCACCCAAAATAGGTAAATCAGTAGATTGGATTACGTCTCGTACTGGTGTGCAAGAAAGGCGAGTTTCAGATATTGATGTTGATTTAATGGGAGCAAAAGCTTCTAAATTAGCTTTAAAAAATAAAGTCCCTGATTTAATTCTTAATGCTTCAGGTGTTGGGAAGCAAGTTATACCTGATACTTCTGTATTTATACAAAAAGAGCTTGGTTTTAAAGGTGTTCCATCATTTACCATCCATTCAACTTGTTTGTCTTTTTTGGTTGCTTTAAATACAGCAGCAAATTTTATTTCTCAAAATACTTATAAAAAAATTTTAATTGTATCTTCAGATAGAGGTACAAGAGGAAGGAATTATGACGAGCCAGAAAGTGCTGCACTTCTTGGAGATGCTGCTGCGGCTGTATTAGTTGAGAAAGCATTAGATGATGAAGAGTCATGTATTTTAGATTTTACAATGAATACATATCCAGAAGGTTCACATTTAACTGAAGTCAGAGGAGGCGGAACAAACCTTCATCCTCATGATAGTGAAACAAAATTTGCAGATAATTTATTTACAATGAATGGTCCAATGATTTATAAAATGGCAAGAAAAACAGTTTATAATCAAATTCAATTAGATTTAAAAAATAATAATTTAAAAGCAGATGATATTGATTTAGTTGTTCCTCATCAAGCATCAGGTCTAGCTATAAAAGCATATAGTAAATATGGTGGTTTTAGTAATAATAAAGTTGTAAATATACTTGATAAAACAGGAAATTGTGTAGCTGCTTCATTGCCTCTTGCTCTAGCAATTGCTTATAAAGACAATAGAATTAAAAGAGGTGATTTGATATATTTTGTTGGAACTGGTGCAGGTCTTTCAGTGGCGTCTTGTTTAATTAAATTTTAATCTAAAATAAAATTAACAATACTTATAACATCAACAATATTTATTGTTTCATCTCCATTAACATCTCCTGCGCATAGTTCTAGATCAGTTGGTTCTATACCACCTATAATAATATTTACTGTTGAAATTATATCAACAATATTTATTGTTCCATCAAGGTTTAAGTCCATTGCTAAGCATGATATTTCACAGTTTTGCTCTGTAGTAATTTCAAAAGAATAGTAAAGAGGATCTATCGAGCTATTTAAATTAGGACTATTTTCAATACATGCTGGAAGATTATCGCATAATTGATTACCTCCTGACCCAAAATAAGGAAGAAAAGAATAGTCATCAGAATTCCAATTAACATTTAAATTGCAAAAAGAGTCTGGCATATATGATAAATTATTATCAAATATCCACATATAAACTAGATTTTGAAGATTTCCAATACTTTCAGGAATTGATTCTAATTGATTATAGCCTAAATCAAGCCAATACAAGTTTGTTAAATTTCCAATTTCTTCAGGTAAGCTTGTAATTTCATTGAACGATAAAACTAGAAAGAATAGATTTTCTAAATTTGTTATGTTATCTGGTAATTGGGTTAGCTGATTGTAATTTGCATATAAAACACTTAGTTGAGTCATATCAGAAATTGATTCAGGTAATGTTGTTAAAGTCACTTGACCTCCTTGGTAATAGTTTCCTACTTCAAGTCTAGTAATTCTGCCATTTACCCAGTTTTGAGATCCCAAAAAAATAGGAGATTCAATATCTAAAGAGTTTTCAATAATAATATCATTTAAAGCATTTAAATCGTTATTGTTAAAGCAATAATTTCCATCAAGTAAAATTGTTGAGTTTGGAACTATTTCATAATAGGTAAATCCTTCATCACAGTTTTGACATGTACTCCCATCCCCATTGCAGACACCGCAATCATCAACAATAGCATCTCCATTTGGTATTCCAAAACAATCATAACATGTTGAATTATCTCCACCACATACTCCACATTGATCCTCTATAGCTGAACCACCACATTCATTGTTACAATCAATAGTTGTATTACCATTACAAATACCAGCACAATCTATTGAATCTTCACATGAACTATTATTAAAAAAAACAGTAAAATTCTTTTTTAAATTTTGATTATTATCTGGAATAATTTCAATATTAACATAATTTGAGTTACTTGTATTAAATATACCTGAATGACATATATTATCATTTACTAAACAGTTTCGAGTTTCTTGTGTTTCATTTTCAAAGTCAACTGTTATTTCGAAGTTAGTTTCATTATTTGTTAGTTCACCTTCATCATAAATAGATAGCTGAATATGATTATAATCAGTATAATAGTTTCCATTATCTGTCATCATTGTATTTGCTATTATATCACTAGAATATTCATTTAATATTATACTGTAGTTATTAGGATAAAGTCCCGAAATTCTATTAGCTCTATATACAGCACCATTTGGTAATTGAAGGTTTAATTTTCCTTCCCAAACAATATTCTTATCATAATCAATTTCAATTACTGAACCTCCATCTCCAACCGTAGTAATTAAAAAATTCCCATTATCTAATATTTGTACATTTCCTGAAGCAAAACCAAAATAATTTTCTGAAAGTGAATATTCCCATTCAATGTATGGCTCATTATCTATATTTTCATCAAAACAGATAAGTAATGCTCTAGTAGTTGGATAGTCTGTACCAAGAATTTGTTCACTTATATTACCATTATCTAATGTTGCAAAGCATGATGGGTAAAGATTACTTTTGTGAATGCTGTGTTGAAAGCTAAATTTTAATTCATTGCCTAATGTTGTATCTCCAGATGGCATTTCAAGACCAATATTCCATTCAATATTTTTTGTATTATAATCAATTTTAGATATTCTTGATAAATGCCTAACAGATAGATAAATTTTTTCTATTGAATTTGAATCTAATGACCAATCATAATCAAGTGCATTTGAATGTGTCCAGTCAAATCTTCCAAGTGTTGCAGCTTGAAACCATGTATCACTTATTGTATCATAGTCGTTCATACTATAATAATCAAATGTACTCCACTCCCAAATAATATCTTTAGTATCTTTGTCCCAAACAACTATTTTATCACCTACCCAGGGAAATTCAGGTGTAAAGCTATTTGCTTGATATCCCAATGCTTGAAATAATGTTGTCCATGGACCAAATGGAATAGGGCCTATTCTTGTTTCTTCAATTAGTCCAAGATAATTTCCATCAGGAAGTTTTATTAGTTCATGATGCAAAAAATGTTCATTTGGTTCTTCCCATATATAGTTGTTGTCTAAAGAAAATTCTATCCCAGGTAGATAATGCTCTAAATCATTGTTTACATAGCAACCAAATAATTGTCCATTATAATCTGTATTATAATAAACTATATCAGTATCAGCTGAATTCCAAATTTCATTTCCTTGTTGATCAATTATTGCGCTGTAATAATTAAAAAAAGAGCTGAAAATTGTAACTCCATCTGAATAGTCATTATCATTATAATTTATTGAAAGAGCATTTGAAATTGATAAGCCAGTTGAAAATGAATTCGTACCAATCCAATCTCCAAATGTCTCATCATTAAATTGAGGTCTAACTCTCCAAAAGTATTCTGAATTCCAATCTATATTTGTCTTATGAATATACAATGTTGTTTCATCAATGATGTCTGTTATGATATTATTAAATGTTTGGTCTGTACTTAGTTGCAAATTATAGCTTTCAGCTTGATGAACTTGTTCCCATTCAAAAAGGACATGGATATAGTTTAATTCAGAATTATTTACTGGTTTTAATAAATCAGCATAAATAAAATTGTATAAAATCAAAAATGTATAAATAACTTTTTTCATATTATAATTTATTTTCTTCTTACTGAATTTTTTTATAAAAAAATGTAAGATATTGTTTCATTTATTTAACTATAAATCCAGGATTTAAAAGATTTTCTTTATTGTAAGTTAATTCTTTATCAGTTTCAATATTGTAAATGTTACCATTGGCATATTTTACAATTGCATGTGCTGCTCCAGTATCCCATTCCATCGTAGGTCCAAATCTAGGATAATAGTGAGCTGTTCCATCAGCAACTAAGCACATTTTTATTGAACTACCCATGCTTACAATTTCATAATTTTTAAATTGTTTAAGATATTTTTTTAATTTGTTGTTATTAGCATGAGATCTACTTGAAACAATTTTCACGATATTATTATCTGGTTTGACTTTATTAATTTTCGTTGGCTTTTCTTTATTATCTATTAAAAACGAACCATAATCTTTTAGTCCGTACCATAATTTTTTTATTACAGGTGCATAAACAACTCCCATAATAGGCGATCCATTTTCTATAAGGGCAATATTGACAGAAAATTCACCATTTCTATTTATAAATTCCTTAGTTCCGTCTAAAGGGTCAACTAACCAAAAAATATTCCATTTTTTTCTTTGATAAAAATCAATTTCTTTTTCTTCTTCTGATAAAATTGGGATTTTATTATTATTTTTTTTTAAACAGGATACAATGATATCATTAGATGCTTTATCAGCGATTGTAAGAGGTGATGCATCTTTTTTAATTTCTATAAAATTTTTATATTTATTATCATTGTAAATATCTAAAATTTTTTCACCAGCTAAATAAGATGTATCAATAGCTAAATTTAAAAGATCATTATGTTTCAATTATTTAATCAATCCTTGTTTTTCTAAAAATAATACTACCTCTTGAACAGATTCTTCAGGTGTCATATTTTCAGTATCAATTGTTAAATCTGGATTTTTGGGTATTTCATATGGATCATTTATTCCAGTAAAACCTTTCAGTTCTCCAGAAATTGCTTTAGCATATAAACCTTTAGTATCTCTTCTGGTGCATTCTTCAACAGATGTAGAAATATATATTTCTAAATATTTTCCAAATTGATTGATTAAATTTTTATTTTCAATTCGAGGACCCTCAAAAGGAGCGATGGGAGCACATATGGCAATACCACCATTTTTAGTAATTTCACTAGCTACATATCCAATTCGTTTAACATTTATATCTCTGTGTTCTTTAGAAAATCCTAATTCACTTGAAAGGTGGGTCCTGACGATATCACCATCCAAGAGAGTTGTTTTTCTGTCTCCTTTTTCCAAAAGTTTTGATAAGACACCATTTGCAATGGTTGATTTACCTGAACCAGATAATCCAGTAAAAAATAGTGTAAATCCTTGCTTTGTTTTTTCTGGATAAGCTGTTCTGAGTTGTTTTACAACTTCAGGATAAGAAAACCAAGCAGGGATTTCATCGCCATTTTCTAGTTTTTGACGAAATTCTGTTCCAGATATATTCAGTGATTTGCAATTTTTTGGAACATTATTAATTTCATAGTATTTATTTTTTTCTGAAACATAAACCATCATTTTAAATGGAACCATTTTGATTCCAATTTCATCTTCATATTTTATAAGGAGTTCTTGAGCATCATAAGGCCCATAGTAAGGCTTTCCGTTTTTATCATTCCCAGGTCCTGCATGATCTCTCCCAACTATAAGATGAGTGCACCCATAGTTTTTTCGAATTAATGCATGCCACAAAGCTTCTCTTGGTCCAGCCATACGCATTGCCAAAGGCAGAAGACTAAGTGTAGTTGTTCCTTTGGGAAAATAATTGAGTATTTCTTGGTAGCATCTTACTCTTGTGTAATGATTTACATCTCCTTCTTTAGTTTGTCCAACAACTGGATGAATTAGTAGGTTTGCATCATTTTCAATCGCAGCTTTAAATGCAATTTCTTTGTGAGCACGATGCATTGGATTTCTAGTTTGAAATGCAACAATTTTTTTCCAGCCCATTTTATCAAATTGATGTTTTAGTTCATTTGGTGTATGTCGCAATAATTGAAAATCATAATGATGTGGATGGACAGCATTTTCTATTGGACCACTAATGTAGTAATCTTTTGTTTCATTAAATAATTGTTTTACCCCACTATGATTTATATCACTTGTACCATAAACTAATTTAGCTTCTTCCTGTTTGTTTGGTTTCCAAATCTCTTTAACTTTTAAAATAGCAATTAAAAAACCCTCTTTATCTCTTAGGGCAATTTTATCGTTTAAATTAATTTTTGAGTCAATATCTTTTTTGGATACATCAAACATTATAGGTATTGGCCAAATTTTACCATTTTTGAGTCTCATTTTTTTTAGAACTGATTCGTAATCTTCCTTAGAAAGGAAAGATGTTAGAGGATTAAATGCTCCATTAATTATTAATTCTAAATCACATAGCTGTCTATCTGATAAAACAATACTTAGTAATTTGATAGACTTATTTTTAATAGACTCAGTTAAATTTTTGTAGTTTTTGATTGATTTCATTATTAAACCTTAAACTAATTTATTAATAATTTTAGTATTAAATAAATGTTTGTTTTATAAAAAAAGTATTAAATTTTAAAGATGAAATATATAGTTTCTATTGATATTGGAGGAACGACGTTTAATTCTGGTATTTTTACTGATTCACTAAATCAGGTTGCAGTTTCAGATAAAGATAAAATTAGGTTTTATAAAACTAAATCAGATGTTGTAGGTGCTATTGTGAAGCAAGTTAATGATTTGATTGATTCAGTAAATATTACTAAATCTGATATTTTAGGTTTAGGTGTAGGAGCTCCTGGACCATTAGATCCAAAAAAGGGAATAATTTTAAATACTCCTAACCTGAAAATATTTAAAAACTACCACATAACTTATGATTTAACAAAAAAATTAAGGATTGATACATTTATAGAAAATGATGCTAATTTATTTGCTCTTGGTGAATGGCTTTTGAGTTACAAAAAAAATGATGTTGTTTTGGGTATAACATTAGGAACTGGTTTAGGGTTTGGCCTAGTTATTAATGGTCAGTCTTTTACAGGAGGTAATGGAATGGCTATGGAGTATGGTCTATCTCCATTTGAATGGGGTATTGCTGAGAAAAATGTTTGCATTGAATTTATTAGGAATAGATCTAAAGAACTTTATGGAAGAAGGTTGAGTCCAAAAAAAATTGAAAGTTTATGGCATGAAGGAGATGAAAAAGCAAGGGTTATTTATTCTGAATTTGGTAAAAATTTAGGTAGGGTTTTATCTCATGTTATTAATTTAATTGATCCTCAAATTATTAGTATTGGAGGTGGTTTGTCTAAAGCTTTTAAGTGTTTTAAAAATCCTATGATCAAAGAAATTAAACTTAATTCTCCATCATATAAGGTTAATCAAATTATAATTGCTAGAAGTAAATTAAGAGAACTTTCAACGATGGTTGGAGCTTGTCAAATGGTTAAAGAAATAAGGAAAAAAGTTTAAATGTCAAAAAAAACTAAAATAATATCAACAATAGGTCCTGCTTCCAATCATCCTCGAATTATTTCAAATATGATTAAAAAGGGTGCTAATGTATTTAGGTTGAATATGGCTCATTTAAAAAAAGAGCAAGAAGTAATAGATATTATTGATATGGTTAGATTTGAGTCATCTAAGCTAGGTAGATATATTGGTATAATGATGGATATTTCTGGTCCAAAAATAAGGACAGATTTTTCATCATTAGAAGAAAATAAAATACATGTTAAAAAGGGTCATGTGTATTCATTGGGTTTTTCAAAAATGAATGATATTCCAATTAATATGGATGTAAATTTTAAGAGCAATAAAAATCCTATAAATTCATATGTAAAAATTGATGATGGTAAAATAAATTTTAAAATAATTTCTATTTCAAATAACATAATTAAAATTAAATCTGTTTCAGATTTTATTATCAATGCTAATAAAGGAGTAAATTTTCCTGGTGTTGAACTGAAAATTCCATCTCTTACAAATAAAGATAAAAAAGATATTAGGCTTGGAATAAAGTATAATGTAGATTGGTTTGCACTGTCTTTTGTTAGATCACCAAAAGATATAAATGATTTTAACGAAATTAACAAAGGTAAAAATAGAATTCCTGTTATCGCTAAGATTGAAAAGCCAGAAGCGATAGAAAATCTTGAGGAAATTATAAGTACTTTTGATGGTATATTGGTTGCTAGAGGTGATCTTGGTGTAGAATTACCTATTTATAAATTACCCATTTTACAAAAAGAAATAATTTCTAAATGTAAAAATCTAAATAAACCTGTTATTGTTGCAACTCAAATTTTAGAATCAATGATTGTAAACCCAATGCCTACAAGAGCAGAAGTTAATGATGTTGCTAATTCAGTCTATGAAAATGTAGATGCCGTAATGTTATCAGGTGAGACTGCAACAGGAGATTTTCCTGTTGAAACAGTTAAAATGATGAATGATATTATAGATAATGTCGAAAAAGAAAATTTAAAATTTGATGAGATAGAATTTAGCTATAAACAAAATTCAAAATATGCTATTGGTAAAGCAGTAAATACTGTTTCTAATAATTTAAAAGTTGATGCAATTGTTGTTATGACTGAATCAGGATCAACAGCTAAAATTGTTTCTTATTTTAGGCCAAGAATTAATATTTATGCTCTCTCACCTCATTTAAGTGTTTGTAATAGGTTGTCTTTGCTTTGGGGTGTAACACCGATACAATCTCAGAAGTACTTATCTACTGATGAAATGTTAATTAATGCCGAGCAGATCTTGTTAGACAATAAATATATTAAATCTGGACAAACATTTGTAATGACTGCTGGAGTTCCTGTTGGAATATCTGGATCGACAAATATGTTTAGAATTCAAGAAGTCGAATAATATTCCTAGCTTTTTAATCCTTTTAAATATTATTTATTAAATTTCGATTTCTGTGATTATCCCTAAAAATTATCAAAAACTTTAAATAAATAAAGCAAAATTCATTTTTTATTAAAAAATATATTGCATTATATGATTAAATCCTTATAATTTAAGGATGTTAGGGTTATTGTATTAAATAATATAAAATAAATAGTGGGAATGTGAAATGGTAATTAAATTTATTGTTTTTGTATTGGTGATATCTTCTTTTGGATTTTCATCTGATGTTAGTTTGGAAATGTTTACTATAAATAATTTATGGATTTTGATTTCAGCTTTTTTGGTATTTATGATGCACTTAGGATTTGCAACATTAGAATCAGGATTAACGAGATCAAAGAATACTGTAAATATTTTATTTAAAAATGTATCTATTATTGCAATAGGTCTATTAACATATGCTCTATGTGGTTTTAATCTTATGTATCCAGGAGAATTCAATGGTTTTTTTGGCTTTGCAGGTTTTGGCCTTGAAAATCCTTCTGGTGATATGATTGATTATGCTAGTGGCAGCTATACTTATTACACAGATTTTATTTTTCAAGCAATGTTTGCAGCAACAGCAGCTACGATTGTCTCAGGTGCGGTAGCTGAAAGAGTTAAATTATCTTCTTTTCTAATATTTTCAACGATATATGTCGCATTTCTATACCCAGTTTTAGGTTCCTGGAAATGGGGTGGTGGTTGGCTTGATCAGCTTGGTTTTTATGATTTTGCAGGATCTACAATTGTTCATAGTGTTGGAGGATGGGCAGCATTAATTGGTGCTTATTTAATTGGACCAAGAATTGGGAAATATACAAATTCAGGAATTAAGCCAATAATGGGCCATAATATGCCATTAGTATGTATTGGTGTCTTTTTATTGTGGTTTGGTTGGTATGGTTTTAATGGTGGATCTGTTTTATCAGCAGATCCAATTTTAGTTTCATATGTATTTGTAACAACAACTCTTTCTGCTGCTGGTGGAATAATTGGTTCAATGTTAATTTCATGGAGCATAACTAAAAAACCTGATTTATCTATGGTTTTAAATGGTTCACTTGCTGGACTAGTCGGAATAACAGCAGGAGCAGATGTTATTAGTCCATTTTCTGCTATAATTGTTGGATTTATTTCAGGATTGTTAGTTTATATATTTGTTGTATTTTTTGATAAGTTGAAAATTGATGATCCTGTTGGAGCAATATCTGTTCATTTAATTTGTGGAGTTTGGGGAACATTAGCAGTTGGAATTTTTTCTTCAGAACATTCTTTCATAATACAATTATTAGGTGTTTTTGCATATGGCCTTGCATCAATTTTATTTTCATTTATTTTATTTTCATTGATAAAATATTTTATTGGTCTTAGAGTTCATGAAGATGAGGAAATAATAGGTTTAGATATTAGTGAGCACGAAATGGAATCATATGCTGGTTTTCAAATTTTTACGATTGAATAGGAGAGTTTAATGAAATTAATTATAGCAGTTATACAGCCTGAAGAATTACCTGAAATAAAAGAGGAATTATTAAAAAAGAAAATTTACAAGTTTACTGTTTCAAATGCGTTAGGCCAGGGAAAAGAAATTCCAATTCATGAAGTGTATAGAGGTATAGCACATGAAATTACATTGTTAAAAAAAGTTAGAATCGAAATTGCAGTAAATAATGAATTTGTTGATGATGTTATCGAAGCTATCTGTACAGTAGCTAATAAATATGAGGATAAAGGAAGAGGCAAAATTTTTGTCCTTCCTATTGAAAAGTGTGTAAGAATTCGTACTGGAGAAGAAGGTAAAAAAGCTATTGGATAGTTTCTGATTATGAAATGTTAAAGTAATACGTACACGAAAAAAATAAATGTTCTAAGAATTATAATTCTATGATATTTATTGTTTTCTCCTCCAATAAAAGGCATCAATCATGATGCCTTTTATTTAATCACTAATAAATGATAGCCATTTGAAATATTTTTCTTCCTTACCTCTGACTATATTGTAGTATTTTTCTTGAAGTTTAAGAGTTAATAATCCGGATTTTCCATTTCCAACTTTATGATTATCAATTTGTTTAATTGGAGTAACTTCTGATGCACTGCCACAATAAAATACTTCATCAGCAGAAAATAAATCATCTTGAGATATATTTTGAACTTTATATTTATATCCTAATTCTTCAATAAGTTCAAATAATGTTGATCTTGTTATCCCAAGTAGTATATTAGAAGTTTGATCGTTTGTATAAAAAACATTATTTTTAATTAAAAATATATTTTGGCCTGAACCTTCAGCAACTGTATTATCTTCATTTAATAATAATGCTTCATCAAAACCTCTAGATTTTGCATCTTGAACTGCTAACATAGAATTTAGATATGGACCAGAAGCTTTGGTACTTGAAGGAAACGCATTTGATTTATATTTTTTCCATGGACTGATTGTAATTCTTGCTCCTTTTTCTAATGCGTCCTTACTAACATAAGCACCCCAATTTAATGTTGCAATTGATACTTCGACTGGACATTTTTTTGGATGAACTCCTAATGTATCAAAACCGTAGTAAGCAATAGGTCTTAAGTAACAATCCTTAACTTCATTTTTTCTAACTAATTCTTTAGTTGCCTCACATAGTGTATTTACATCAAAGGGAATTTTAATTTTAAATGCATTAGCTGATTTGTGAAGTCTTTCCATATGCTCCTTAAGCTTAAAAATAGCTGGACCATTATCAGTATCATAACATTTTATTCCTTCAAAAACTGCGCTGCCGTAATGAATGCAATGGGAGAGAACATGTATTTTAGCATTTTCAAAATTTGTTAGTTTACCATTGAACCATATATATCTTGAATAGTTTGACATATGAATGCATAAATTTAATTTATAAATCTTAAATAAAAAAATGTTATATAATGGATATAATATGTTTTTAATATATATCATGCATAATTAAATATATTTTAGGAGCTTGTAATGAGAAATGATGAACAGTTAAAAGAAATTGCGAAAAAAATGGTTTCAAAAGGAAAAGGAATTTTAGCAGCGGATGAAAGTACTCCAACCTGTAAAAAAAGATTTGATTCAATATCTGTAGAATCAACTTTTGAAAACAGAAATGAGTATAGAAATATGTTATTTACATCTGATGGTATTGAAGAATTTATTAGTGGTGTAATATTATTTGATGAAACATTTAGGCAATCTACAACTGATAATCAAAAAATTCCATTTGTTGATTATTTAAATTTAAAAGGAATTGTCCCAGGTATAAAAGTTGATATGGGTGCTAAAGATTTGGCTGGNTTTGAAGGTGAAAAAATTACNGAGGGTCTTGATGGTTTAAAAGCAAGATTGGATGAGTATTATAATCTTGGTGCTAGATTTGCAAAATGGAGAGCTGTAATTACAATAGGANAAAGTATACCTTCTGATGCATGCATTCATGCAAATGCACATGCTCTAGCTAGATATGCTGCATTATGTCAAGATTCAAATATTGTTCCAATTGTTGAGCCTGAAGTTTTAATGGATGGTTCTCACACAATTGAAACATGCTATGAAGTAANTAAAAGGGCTTTAAACATTGTTTTTGAACAGCTCCTNTTGAATAGGGTTATGCTTGAAGGAATTGTTTTAAAGCCAAATATGATTATTTCTGGATTAGATTGNANTGAACAAGCAGATATTGATAAAGTTGCTGATATGACTTATAAATGTTTAAAAGAAAATGTACCATCTGAAGTTCCTGGTATTGCGTTTTTATCTGGTGGACAAAGCAGTNATCTTGCTACTTTACATTTACAGAAAATGAATGAAAAATATCAAGATGAAATGCCTTGGAATTTGACATTTTCATATGGTAGAGCATTACAACATGATGCTTTAAATTCTTGGAAAGGTGTAGATGTTGGAAATGGNCAAAAATCATTTTTAAATAGAGCAAAGGCAAATAGTTTAGCTACTTTAGGTCAAGCTATTTAAAATTTAGATGGATTCAATTAGGCTTCATGCTCCAGCTACTGTAGCAAATCTTTCTTGTGGCTTTGATATACTNGGAGTATGTTTAGATGATCCTTATGATGAAATCGAAATAAAAAAAATNTCAAAGAAANAAGTAATTTTAAATTCTCTTGATTCTGAATTTTCAAATNTACCTTTAAATCCTGAAAAAAATACAGGAGGAATTCCAGCAATAAAAATTATTAATGACTTAGCTTTAGATTTTGGGTTTGAGATAAATATTAAAAAAGGTATTCCATTATATGGTGGTTTAGGTTCAAGTGCAGCAACTGCAGCTGGAGTAGTATATGGTATTAATATNTTACTAAAAAAATGCTTATCAAATGATGAANTGGTTAAATATGCTTTAGAAGGTGAGAAAATTTCTTCAGAAACACCCCACGCTGATAATATTGGACCTTGTATTAATGGTGGTTTAGTAATAATTAAAAGTACAAATCCTCTTAANCTTATTAATATTAAAACAGGTGAATATTATTTTTCAATTATTCATCCTAAAGTAAAGNTAAGTACTAAAGAAGCGAGGAAATTATTACCCCAAGAAGTTAAACTTAAAGATGCAGTTAAGCAGTGGGGTAATATTGCATCTTTAGTTTATGGATTTAGTACAAGTGATTCAAATCTAATTAAATCTTCTATGGTAGACCATATAGTTGAACCTATAAGGTCTAAATTAATTCCTCATTTTGATGANATTAAAGAAAATGTATTAAAAAATAATGCAATTGGATGTTCTATATCAGGTTCTGGCCCTTCTATTTTTGCTTTATCTGCAAGTAAACAAAATTCATTGAAGATATTATCTGAAATGCAAAATATTTATAATAAATATNACGTTAAATATCATAGTTTCTGTTCAAAAATAAATAATAAAGGTATTGAAGTTTTATAGCACAAATAATCAGGTTGATAAAGTTACATTTAAAGAAGCTTTAATGCATAGTCTTCCTAAGGATAATGGTTTATATATGCCAGAAAAAATTCCTGATCATTCAAAATTAATTAAAGGTATTTCTGAGCTTGATATTAAAGATATTTCTTTTGTAATAGCAGAAAGTTTTTTGAATGAGGATTTCAAAAATTCAGATATTGAAGAAATTATTGACCATTCTATTTCATTTGATTCTCCACTATTAAATATTTCTGGTAATTTTCATATTTTAGAGTTATTTCACGGTCCTACTTTAGCTTTCAAAGACTTTGGTGCAAGATTTATGGCAAGAGCTATGGAAAAAGCTGTAACTAATTATAATAAAGAATTAAATATTCTTGTAGCAACATCTGGAGATACAGGAAGTGCTGTTGCTAATGGATTTTATAATGTAGAAGGAATAAATGTTATAATACTTTATCCAAGTAATAAAGTTAGTAAAATTCAAGAAAAACAANTAACAACATTAGGTGGTAATATATTTGCNTTAGAGGTTGAGGGAAGTTTTGANGAGTGTCAATCCTTAGTAAANCAAGCTTTTTTAAATGATGAGNTGAATAAAAAAANNAATTTATCNTCTGCAAACTCAATTAACATTGCTCGACTAATTCCTCAGACTTTTTATTATTTTAATGCCTACTCTAAATTAAAATATAAAAATAAGGTTATTTTTTCAGTTCCAAGTGGTAATTTTGGTAATGTAACTGCTGGACTGTTATCAAAAAAAATGGGTTTACCTGTTGAAAAATTCATTGCTGCAACAAACAAAAATAAAGCAGTTCCAGATTATATAGTTAATGGTTATTATGAGCCATACGAGACTATTCAAACTATTTCAAATGCTATGGATGTTGGAAATCCAAGTAATATAAAAAGAATATTTGATTTATATAGCGGAATTGATGCGCTAAAAAAAGATATGTTAAGCTGGAGTTTTAATGATGAAAGTACTATTAATGTAATTAAAGATATTTTGAATAATCATAAATATTTATTAGAACCACATAGTGCAGTTGGCTTTCTTGGTTTACAAAATTTTATTAGAGATAAAAATAACTTTAACGGTATTGTGCTTGGTACGGCTCATCCAAGTAAATTCTTAGATGTTATTGAACCTAATATAAATGGTAAAGTGAAAATTCCAGAAAGATTAAAGAATTTTCTAAACAAAGAAAAGAAATCAATAAAAATGAAAAATAATTTTACAGAATTTTCTAACTATTTATTGGAAAATTTTATATAAATTTAAGTCAGTTAAATATTTTTGTTTTTGTATGAAAGGAGAAAAGTTTTGAAATTAGATACTAAAGTTGTTAGGGCATCAACAAAACCTGACAAAACTACTGGTTCAGTAGTTCCACCTATCTATCAAACTGCAACTTATGTTTTAGAAGAAGTTGGAGTTGATAAGGGTTTTGATTATACTAGAGCTTCAAATCCATCGAGACAACTACTCGAAGAACATTTAGCAGAAATTGAAGGTTCTAAATATGGTATTTGCTTTTCAAGTGGAATGGCAGCAGTTGATAGTGTTTTAAAATTACTTAAATCTGGTGATCATGTTATTTGTTCTGATGATGTTTACGGTGGCGTTTCTAGACATTTCAATAATGTTCTAGTCCATTATGGAATTGAGTTTACTTATGTCAACACTTCTAATCCTGAAGATGTTGTTTCAGCTTTAAAGGGAAATACTAAATTACTTTGGGTTGAAACTCCAACTAATCCATTATTAAAAATAACGGATTTAAAAGCAATGAATAAAATAGCAAAAGAGAATAATTTATTATTTGGTGTAGATGCAACTTTTTCAACTCCGATTTTTCTAAGACCATTAGAGTTTGGTGCAGATTTAGTTATGCATAGTACAACAAAATATTTAAGTGGTCACAATCAGATTATAGGTGGTTCTATTCATACAAATGATAAAAGCATTTTTGATAAGATGAAATTTATTCAAAAAACTATTGGAGCTGTCCCAAGTCCATTTGATTGTTTTTTGACGATGTTGGGTTTAAGAACTCTTCATCTAAGAATGGAAAGACATAATGAAAATGCAATTGAAGTAGCAAGTTTTCTTGAAAAACATCCGAAGGTATCAAGAGTCGCATATCCAGGGTTAAAGTCAGACCCAGGTCATAGTATAGCTAAGGAGCAAATGTTAGGTTTTTCAGGTATGATTTCATTCGAATTAAGTGGAGGTATACCATCAGGAAAACATTTAATGAATAATGTAAAATTATGTTTATTAGCTGAAAGTTTAGGTGCAGTAGAAACTATGATTACACATCCTGCAACTATGACTCATGCTGATGTGCCTGCTGAAGAAAGACATGCAAGAGGTTTGACTGATGGTCTTGTAAGGTTATCAGTAGGTATTGAAAATAAAATAGATATTATTGAAGATTTGGATCAGGCATTGAAAAACGCTTAGACTGATTTGATTCATTTGTTAAATAAATGAATATATTTTTAGTTATAATACTTTTAATAACAGGAGGTTGTTTTTTGGATAAAAATATGCAGAATAATGAATTACCGATAATACCATTAGAAAATTTTTTCAAAAATCCAGAAAAATCTAGTTTTCAAATTTCTCCAAATGGGCAATTTATCTCTTATATGAAACCTTGGGAAGAAGGTAACAGAAGGATGAATGTATACGTAAAACCTTTTGATTCTGAAAAAGAAATTAGAATAACAAATGCTAAAAAAAGAAGTTTGTATGGTTATTTTTGGTTAAATAACAATAGGATTGCATACGTTCAAGATAAAGGTGGGGATGAGAATATTCATATTTATGCTGTTGACATTGATGGCTCTAATGATATTGATTTAACACCTTTTGAAAATATTCAAGCCCGAATTACTGATGACTTAGAAGAAGATGAGAATTTTATTTTAATCGAGCTAAATAAAAATAACCCTCAAGTTCATGATGTTTATCGTTTAAATGTAAATAATGGAGATTTAGAACTTATAGCGAAAAATCCTGGTAATATTTCTGGTTGGATGACAGATAATGATGGAAAACTTAGAATAGCTTTAACTTCTGATGGTGTTAATTCAAGTATATTATATAGAGATAATGAGAAAGATGATTTTCAAGAAATCTTAACAACAAATTTTAAAGAATCTGTATCTCCTTTATTTTTTACATTTGATAATAATGAAATATATGTTTCTTCAAATAGACATAGGGATAAAAGTTCAATATATAAATTTGACTTGCAAAAAGGAATCGAAACAGATTTAATTTTTGAACATCCAGATGTAGATGTATACAGCTTAATGAGATCTAAAAAAAGAAAGTTAATTACAGGAGTTAGTTTTTATACTGATAAACAAAATTATAAGTTTTATGATTCTTGGAGAAGAGATTTGCAGTTATCTTTAGAAAATAAAATACCAGGTGTCGAAGTCAGACTATCTAGTTTAAGTAAGGATGAAACCAAGGCAATTATTGTAGCATTTAGTGATAGATCTAGAGGAACTTATTATTACTATGATATACAAAAAGATGAATTAACAATGCTAGCAGAATTAAGTCCTTGGCTCAAAACTGATGATATGGCAAAAATGAGCCCAATAAAATATGAATCGAGAGATGGGTTAATCATTCATGGTTATTTAACTCTTCCTATAAATTATAATAAAGGTGATAGAATACCTGTTGTTGTTAATCCGCATGGTGGACCTTGGGTTAGAGATTATTGGGGTTTTAATTCAGAAATTCAATTTTTGGCAAATAAAGGTTATGCAGTTTTTCAAATGAATTATAGGGGCAGTACAGGCTATGGAAGAAGTTTTTGGGAAAAGAGTTTTAAACAATGGGGTAAAGATATGCAAAATGATATAACTGATGGAGTAAATTGGTTGATTGATGAAGGTATTGCTGACCCAGATAAAATTGCTATTTATGGAGCATCATATGGAGGATATGCAACTTTAGCTGGACTTACATTTACTCCGGATTTATATGCATGTGGTGTTGACTATGTTGGAGTATCGAGCTTATTTACTTTTATGGAAAGCATGCCTCCCTATTGGGAACTTTATAGAAGTATGATGTACGAAATGGTAGGCCATCCAGATAATGATAAAGAACTTTTAGCAAGCGCATCTCCTTTATTACATATTGATAAAATTAAAGCACCTTTATTTATTGCTCAAGGTGCAAATGATCCTCGAGTCAAAAAATCTGAATCTGACCAAATAGTTGAAGCTCTTAAACAAAAGGGTATAGATGTTCCTTACATGGTTAAAGATGATGAAGGCCATGGTTTTTATAATGAAGAAAATCAATTCGATTTTTATAGAGCAATGGATGATTTTTTAAAGAAATATCTAAAATAAAAAATTGATTATAAGAATATATATTTTATTTTTACTTTTCTCTAGTTGCTTTAACCCTGTAAAAAATAAATCAAAGAATAATTTTTTAGCTTACTATAATACATTTTATATGGCTAATAATTTTTATAATGAGGCGTTAGATTTAATAGCTTTAAATGATATTGAGAATTCGAATAAAAATCAAAATCTAATTACAATAAATACATTACTAGATAAAGCTATTAGAAATGCGCAAATTATAGAAAAAGACTTTTATGAAACTAAATATATGGATGATGCTTATTTTATTTTAGGTATGTCTACATTTTATCAAAATAAAATTTCATCATCTAAATATTATTTTGAAAGAATTTTCAATGAATATAGTCAAAATGAATATTATACAAAATCAATAATAATGTTATCAAAATTATCATTAAAAATGAATGATTTCGAAAATTTTAATTATTTTTCTTCAAAAGTAAATGAAAATGAACTTACAAAGGAAGAAAAAGTACTGTATTATTTAACATTAGTTGATTATTTTGATTATAAAGAAAATATTGATGAGGTAATAAGTAATTCTTTATTAGCAATTGAATCAATAGATATAAAAACTCAGAAAATCCCTATTTATAATAGTTTGCTCATGATATCGGAAGAGAAAGATAATTATGAAGATGCTATTAGCTACATTAATGAGATTGAAAAGTGTCTCGATGATGAAAAAATTAAAGATGAATTGCTTGATAAATGGATTAATTATAATACTATTTTAGAAAATTATGATTTGATTGAAAGTAAATTAAATGAATATGTTCAATCAGAGTTAAATGAAAAAAATAAACTATCTATTTCCTTAAAGCTTATAAATAATTATTTTAAATCAAATAATTTATCAGAAGCAGATATTATGCTTAATGATTTATTAGAAAAACATAAAGACAACCGATCTTTAAAATCAGAGGTAAGTGAAATATATTATTTGTTGGGTAAAATAGAACTTGAGCTTTATAATGATTTTGAAAAATCAAAGTTTTTCTTTCAAGAATCTATAGATATTTCTAGGTCTTCAGAACACGGACAAAAGTCAAACGAAAAAATTAAAATTATTAATGAATTTTTAGATATTCAGGATTTGATTGAAAATTACAATGCAGATTCTTCCATTTCGAAAATTAAAGTTGACAACAACAAAAAAGATAATTTAAATATTCCAATGAATTTTGATTCTTTAAATTATTTATCTGCTCAGATACTATTTTATGATTTGAATTTAAAAGATACTGGAAAACAAAGATTTGACTTTATAATTAATAATCATAGTGACCCAAATTATAAATATAAATCAATGATGATATTAGATTCTTCAGCTGTTAATAATTTACTTATATCTGATGATATTAATATGGAAAATCAGCTTACAAAATTAGATACTTTGATAGATGAAGCTTGGTATTTACTGTTAAAATCAAGAAAAAAATCAATTGATAAGTTTAAAACTATATATAAAGATAATAATGATGAGAAATCACTTTTTATAATTGGGACTATTTATGATGAATATGAAAATAATATCGATAGTACTGTATTTTATTATGATAAATATTTAAATGAATATCCAAATGGTAATTATAGTATTGATGTAAATGATAGACTCCAAGAAATTAAAGATATGCTTGATTATAATATTAGTTTTTTAAATCAAAGAATTCATTATAATAAAGCAATGAAATTTTTTAAAGATAATTATGATTCTAGTATTTACTATTTTGATTTAGGTATGCAAGGACGTGATAGAGAAATTAAAAATATTAGTAAAAATTTTATAGACATTCTTAAAGAATATCATATTAATGATAGTTTGAAAAATACGAATCACAGCAATGTAGATTCATTGAGAGTTAATATAGCTTCAATCCTATACAAAAATCTGGATCAGGATTCTTTAGCAATATTAGTTTTTAAAGATATTATAAATAATAGTGAAAATATGATAAATATTAATAATTCACTTGCTAGCATGTTTATTATTGATAGTAGTAGTAAATGGGACTCACTTCTATATGAAAATATTCAAGATAGTAATTTATTTAAATTATTGATTGATAAGGCCAAAAAAAATAATGCTTTTTTAATTAATAATAGTTTAGACAAAGATATTTTAGATATTGAGTTTTATAATAATAAATATAGATTATTTGATTAAGATTAAATTTTTTAAAGAAATTAATTAATTTATTATTTTATATTTTAATACTTGTTTAAGGAGCAAATAAAGTTAAATCAAAGTTATATATATTATGGTCAATGAGAAAATGGTCATTTAAATATGTTAATTGGAGATTAACCACAGCCTATCCAGGAGGTTGGAAATATGCTCTCTTTCATCCTATCGAATTAGTAAGTGATATTTATAAATATTTATTATGGTGCCAAGAAATAGATAAAGATTTATAAATGCTTAAAGTAAAAATCAAAGATATTAAATTTAATTCTCCAATAATAGCAGCTAGTGGAACATATGGTTATGGTGATGAGTTTGATAGTTTTGTTGATTTAAATAAAATTGGCTGTATAATAACAAAATCTATCACAATAGAAGAGCGCAAAGGAAATGCAAGTCCAAGAATTCATGAATCTGGTTCTGGGATGATCAATTCAATTGGTTTAGCTAATATGGGTGTTAAAAAATTTTGTAAATTAAAACTTGATAAGTTGAATAAAATCAAAACTAAATTTATTATTAGTATTGCAGGTTCAAAAATCCAGGATTACATTGATGTTATAAGCGAGATTGAAAAATGTAATGGTTTTCATGTAGGATATGAAATTAATATATCGTGTCCAAATGTTAAAAAAGGTGGCATGGAATTTGGTGTAAATAAAGAAATATCTGAAAAACTAACCTCAGAATTAAGAAAATTAACTAGCAAACTATTAATTATTAAGCTAAGCCCAAATGTTACAAATATAGAAGAAATAGGTTTATTTGTACAAAAAGGTGGTGCTGATGTTATAAGTGCTGTTAATACATTTTCTGGATTAGCAATAGATTATAAAACAGGTAAAATGATGTTAAGTACTACATTTGGAGGAGTATCAGGACCACCAATTAAGCCTTTGGCTTTAGCTAAAGTTCACAAATTATATAAAAATATAAAAATACCTATTTTTGGTATGGGTGGAATTATTAATTACAAGGATATTATAGAATTTTTGAGAGTTGGTTCAAGTATGGTTCAGGTTGGAACAATTAACTATAGAGATCCATCAAGCATTAATAGCTTGTATGATGATTTAAAATTATATTTAGATAAAAATAAGATTACTTCAGTTTCAAAATTAATTGGTGATTATAATGATAGCTAAAATTTCTATAATTTTATTATTATTTTTATCGTGCACTGTATCACCAAGATATGGTGTTCAATCAAATGGCTCTACAAAAAAACCTAAGAAAAATATTAAATATTCAAAAAAAAATAAAAATAGCAGTGAATTAATAGGCGTATCATCTTGGTATGGTCCAAATTTTCATGGTAAACTAACAGCTAATGGGGAAGTATATGATATGTATGGAGTAACTGCTGCTCATAAAACTTTAACTTTAGGTACCGTAGTTAGAGTTACAAATCTTGATAATGGAAAATCATTAATTTTAAGAATAAATGATAGAGGACCATATGTTGATGGACGTATATTGGATTGTTCATTTGGTGCTGCAAAAAAATTAGGTTTCCATGAGCAAGGAACAGCTAATGTTGAAATTAAAATAATTGAAGAGGGAGATGGTGTGTATATGCACCATAATTAGTAAATGGCAGAGAATAAAAAACCTAGAACTTTAGTTAACTTAATTGGCGCACCTTTGCTTCTAAGTATTATTTATTTAGGAGGACCATTGTTTACACTATTTATTTTTGTTGTAATCTTTATAGGTACTTATGAATTTGATAATATGATTAAAATTAAATCATTTTCTTTAAATCTATATTTTTTCTTTTTTATTTATTTAATCTGTTTAACTAATCATCTATTTCAGATATTTTCTTATGAACAATATATTTATTTTATTTTATTTATATTTTTTTCAATTTCAATATCATGTTTAAACATAAAAAATAAATTGAAAAATTTTTATTATAGAATTTTAGCTTTTATTTGGATTGGCTTTTTATTCCAAGAAGCCATTTATTTAAGAAGTCTACCTGAAATTGGTTTTAAAATTGTCCTTTGTATGTTTCTATCTGTATGGGTAACTGATTCTTTTGCTTTTATTTTTGGATCTAAGTTTGGTAAATCTAAAATATTACCTTCTGTTAGTCCAAAAAAAACATGGGTAGGTTTTTTAGCAGGATATATTGCTTGTACATTATTTATTTACTGTTTATTTAGTTATAATTATTTTAATAGCTCAGTATTTACATTTGATTTATTTGATGTAATAGTTCTGGGATTTATATCAGGTGTTCTTGGTCAGTGTGGTGATTTTTTTGAATCTTATTACAAAAGATTTTTTTCTGTAAAAGATTCAGGTACGCTTTTACAGGGACATGGAGGATTCTTGGATAGATTTGATTCATTATTATTTGTTGTTCCATTATTCTCGTTTTATTTAAGAGTCATCTTATGAATCAAAATTTAAAAAATATAAAAGTTATCTTAGCAACAGACTGTGGTTCTACAACAACTAAAGCTATTTTAATTGAATATATTAATAATGAATATAGATTAACTTTTCGTGGTGAAGCTCCTACTACTGTTGAAGCTCCTTTTGAAGATGTAACATGTGGTGTGATTAATGCTATTATTGAGCTTGAGGAATTATCTGGAAGAAAAATTTTAGATAATGATAAGATTATTTCACCTCAATTAAATAATAGAGGAGTAGATCTATATATATCTACAAGCTCTGCTGGAGGAGGCCTTCAAATGATGGTTGGAGGTGTTGTTAAAAATATGACTGGAGAAAGCGCACAAAGAGCTGCTTTGGGTGCAGGTTCAATAGTTATGGATATCATAGCATCTAATGATGGTAGAAAATATCATGAGAGAGTACAAAAAATCAGACAATTACGTCCTGATATGATATTATTATCAGGTGGAGTTGATGGTGGTACCAAGTCTCATGTAGTTGAACTTGCTGAAATTATTAAAACAGCGAATCCTAATCCTAGATTAGGTAATAATTTTAAAATTCCAATTATTTATGCCGGTAATAAAGATGCAGTTTCTGATATTGACAAAAGGTTGGGTGACATAACAGATTTAAAAATTGTTGATAACATAAGACCAACACTTGATAGAGAAAATTTAAAACCAAGTAGAGATAAAATTCATGATTTATTTATGGAACATGTTATGGCTCAGGCTCCAGGTTATAATAAGCTATTAACTTGGACAGATTATCCAATTATACCAACTCCTGGTGCTGTAGGAAAAATAATTAAAAAAATTGCTTATAATGAAAATATTTCTGTTGTTGGGGTAGATATTGGAGGTGCAACTACCGATGTCTTTTCAGTTTTCGATAAAAAATTTAATAGGACAGTTAGCGCAAATTATGGCATGAGTTATTCAATTTGTAATGTTCTTGCTGAAACGGGCATTGAAAATATATCAAGGTGGCTTTCTTCTGATTTAGAAGAGAAGGATTTAACCAATAGAATAGCTAATAAAATGATTAGACCTACTACTATTCCTCAAACTCTTGAAGAATTAATAATTGAGCAATCAATTGCAAGAGAAGCTTTAAGATTATCCTTCGTTCAGCATAAAGAATTTGCAGTTTCATTAAAAGGTATTCAACAAGAAAGAACAATTTCAGATACTTTTGATCAAACAATGTCAGGTGAAACATTGGTTGATATGAATAAGTTGGATATGATTGTTGGTTCTGGTGGAGTTTTATCACATGCTCCAAGAAGAGAACAAGCATATAGAATGTTAGTTGACGCTTTTTTACCTGAGGGTATAACTCAAATAGCTGTTGATTCAATTTTTATGATGCCTCAATTAGGTGTTTTATCTGAGATTCATGAAAAAGCAGCAGTTGAAGTTTTTAATAATGATTGTTTAGTTAGATTAGGAACATGTATTTCTCCAACTCAAGTAGATGCTGATAATAAAGAAGTTATGGAATATTGCTTTGAATATGATGATAAAAAAATTGAAGGTATCCTTCAATTTGGTGAGATAAAAATGATTAAAATTGGTTTTAAATTAATTAAAACAAAATTAATTATGAAAAATAATTCTAAAATTAATGGATTAGATGAATTTTCTGGTAATGTTTACGGAGGAGAAGTTGGTATTATGCTTGATGGAAGAGGTAGACCTCTAGATTTTGATTTATTTGGAAAAACATTTATTAATAATTGGTCGAAACAAACAAACGAGTACCCACAAAAATAATGTCAAAGTCATATACACCAGGATTAAAAATATTAGAAAATGCTTTAATAAAAAAGAAACGTATTTTACCTCTTTCAGGAAAATTGCATGTTAAGAAAGATGATTTAGTTAAATCTGATCAGATAGTTGCTTCAGCAAATATTCCTGGTAATGTAGAAATGTTAAATGTTTCTAATAAATTAAATATAGATCCAAATCAAATATTAGACTGTATGTTGTGTAAAGTAGATGAAGAAGTAAAAAAAGGTCAAATTATAGCTAAAAGTAATGGAATATTTGGTTTTTTTAAATCAGAGTTAGAATCTCCAATGGATGGAGTTCTTATTAATANTTCGGATGTAACTGGACAGATTATAATATCTGAAAAACCTATTCCAATTGAAGTAGATGCTTATATTGATGGAAGAATTGTCGAAACTTATGAAAAAGAAGGTGTCTTAGTATCTTCAAAGGGAGTTCTTATCCAGGGAATAATGGGAATTGGTGGAGAAAAAAAAGGTACTCTAAGTCTCTTAGATAATACAGCAGATTTAAATGTAAGTGATATAAACAATGATGTTATTGCTGTAATTAATACGCACTTAGACTTTGAAACATATAAAAAAATGAGCGATTTAGGATTAAAAGGTATTATATGTGGCGGAATTGATTATGAATCTTTAACAAAAATTTTAGGTTATCCTTTGGGTGTGGCAATTACAGGTTCAGAAAATGTAACTACAGTTGTAGTAACAGAGGGGTTTGGAGATATAAATATGTCAGATAGAACATATAACCTTTTTAAAAAATATGAAAATTCTTATTGTTCTATTAATGGTGCTACTCAAATAAGAGCTGGTGTTATGAGGCCAGAGGTTATTATTAGTACTATTGAATCAGATGTAGATTCTAAATACAAAGATAATGATAATGAATCTTTAATAATGGTTGGTTCAAAAGTTAGAATTATTCGCGAACCATTTTTTGGTTTAATAGGTTCTGTATCAAATCTTCCAAAAGATTTAGTCAAAATGAAAACAGAGACATTGGTTAGAGTAGCTGAGATTACTCTTGAAGATGGAAGTAAAAAAATTATTCCAAGAGCAAATTTAGAAGTTATTTTATCAGATTAATTGTATTAATTTATAGCATGAGTGATGCAAAAATAATTATATCTGATTTAGCTAGAGATATAGTCCAAAGAGGTTTGTCGGTTCCAGCAATATTTTTTTTAGAAAGTTCAAAATATGTTTCTTTTATTGGAAGTCAGTTTCTAGTATTTTTAGGACCGATAGCTACATGTTTTATTAATAATAAAAAATTTTACAATTTTACATCTATTTTAGAAAAAAAATCTAATATTGAATTTTTGATTAGTGAAATTGAAAGAATAAATTTAAAAACTAAATAATGAATTATTACACTAAATATATTTTTTTACCTCTTCTAATCTTTATCTTTTACTTTTTCATTCCTTTTCCATTTTTTTTATCTGGCAATGAAACAACTTTTGTATGCGTGATTCTTTTATGTTTTGTTGTTGAATATTTTATAGAAAAAGCTAAAAAAGGTGATGATATATACATGCGACCAATTGCTGCAATCAAAGCTATGGAAGAAGCAGTTGGAAGAGCTACTGAAATGGGAAAACCAGTTCTTTATGTCCCCGGTATTTCAAGTCTTGATCAAATTGATACAATCTCTGGATTAACTATACTTGGGCATGTTGCTGGTATGACAGCTGAATATGATGCACATTTACATGTTCCAGTTTGTGTTCCAATTGTTATGGAAACTGCAAAAGAAGCTTGTAAAGAATCTTATTTAAAAAAAGGAAGACCAGATTTATATCGAGAAGATATGGTCCATTATGTTACAGATGATCAGTTTGCTTATGCTGCAGGTGTAAATGGTATTATGTTACGAGATAAACCAGCAGCTGTTTTTTTTCAAGGCAAGTTTTATGCTGAATCATTAATTCTGGCTGAGACTGGAAATTCTATTGGGGCAATTCAAATTGCAGGTACAGGTTCTTCATCACAAATTCCATTTTTTGTTACCGCATGTGATTACACTTTAATTGGAGAAGAGTTTTATGCGGCAAGTGCATATTTATCTGGTAGTCCAGAAATGCTTGGTAGTATAAAAGGCCAAGATTATGTAAAAGTTGGATGTATGATTCTTATTTTATTTGTATTTATATGTTCTGTTTTAAATGGTTATGGCATAATTAATTTTGATGTATCTTCATTTTTTAGGATTAATATTTTAAGATGAAAAGACAAATAGCATATTTTCTCGTAATATTTATTGGTTTCTTAACTTTGTTTGGACATTTTATAAATTATTCGCCTTTAAATAATTTTATTGATAATGATGCAACTCAATGGTTTGATATTATATCAGGATTTGCAGCATTTTTAGGCGTAATAAATTTACTTCAATTGCATTTAAATAAAATTTCTAGAAAAAAGGATAATTGGAAATATAGTTTTATTACTTTATTTGGTTTTTTAATAATGATTATTTTCGGATTTATCTATAACGGTTCTGATGTTTCTATGGGTCCTCATTTGAAAAAAGAAGGATCAGCATTCTATTGGATGTTTCAAAATATTTATTTGCCACTTGGTGCAACAATGTTTGCATTACTCGCTTTTTTTGTAGCATCTGCTTCATATAGAGCATTCAAAATTAGAAATTTTGAAGCAACATTACTTCTGGTTTCTGGAGTTTTTCTAATGATAGGAAGAGTTCCTATTGGTCAGTTAATACCATGGTGGATGTCACTTGAGATTTATATTTGTTTATTTTTTGCATTTATAGCAAATAGATTTAATGATAGAAAGAAACTATTAATTTCTCTTTTATTGTCTTTGATTTTATTACCGTTTATTGTTTTTAATTTAGGTTTAACTAGTTTAGCAGTTTTTAAGATTACTGAACTGCAAGAATGGATTATGGATGTGCCAGCTACAGCTGGTTCAAGAGCTATTATGATTGGTATTGCTTTAGGAACTATTGCTCAGTCATATAGAATTATTACTGGAAGAGAAAAATCAATTCTTGGAGATTAATTGGATTTAATAAAAAATATATTAATTAAATTAGGACAAATTGATAGAAGATTTATTTTNNTTTTAATTGGATTNTCNGTNCTNNTACCTCTTTTAAAACCAGNATGGGTNAATATACCTATTAAAACAACTTCTAATTCTAAAATAGTTTTTGATGAATTAAATAATTTAAAAGCTGGTGATAAGGTTTTGGTTTCATTTGAGTATGGAGCAAGCACGAAGCCTGAAATTCATCCAATGTCAGTAGCTGTTTTACAGCATCTTTTTGCTAATGAGGTTAAAGTATATACTATCCCACTTTGGCCAGAAGGATTAATGATGGCTAAATTTGCTTTAGAAGAAGTTTTATCATCAAATTTATTTGAGATTGAAGAGCATATTGACTATGTTAGTTTACCATACAAAGCAGGTGGTGAAATAATAATAAGAGGTATCGCAACAGATATGAGGTCAATTTTTACTCAAGATGTTAATAACATTCTATTAGAAGATATACCAATGATGAATAATGTTAATAATATTACAGATTTTGATTTTGTATTTGATTTGTCAGCTGGTGTTCCCGGTAATGCTGAATGGGTTCAGTTTGCATGTGACGAATACAATATACCGTTGTCTTCTGGATGTACCTCCATAATGGTAACAGATGCTATACCTTATGTTGAATCAGGTCAGATAAGAGGGATTTTAGCAGGAATGCCTGGAGCAGCAGAGTATGAACAGATGGTTTTTAAATATTTAAATGAGAATAAAAATATTCCAGTTGCTCCTGGAAAAGCAACATCAAGGATGTCTGCTCAATCAATTGCTCATTTATTAATGGTAATTTTTAGACTATTTGGAAATATCTCGTATTACTTAATAAGGAGAAAAAAATAATGTAAGAATTATTTGGTG
>NZPQ01000032.1 GCA_002693365.1 Fidelibacterota bacterium | reverse complement strand
CTAGTTTAGAATAATATTAATTAGAAGTATAATATCTTGGACATTCACAATATTGTCTGAATTTAAATCCGCTGAAATATTATAATCACCAGCTGTTAAAACTAAATTAACAGTTAAAACTACATCTTGAACATTAATGATTAAATCAGCATTTAAATCTCCAACCATAACTTGCTCACAATCAAAATTAGTTAAATACTGTGATGCTGATGCGGGTATTTCTTGAAGATTTTCGCAATAATTATCATCATTTAAAATGAAGTAGTTCATGAATGCTAATACTTTTTCTTCTACATCTGGATTAGAAAGTTCAGCAAAACCATGTCCAGAATTTGCGCCTTCAAAAAGAATTTTATCTGTTTCAGCAGGTAAATTTGCATAAATATCTTGTCCTAATAAACCATCATATGCTGTTAATTCATCTAATTCAAATTGACCAGCAAAAATAAGTGATGGTAAACTATGTGCTATCAATTCAGGTACTAGACATATACAATAAGTTTCTCCTTCATAAGTATTTGCAGGACATAAATTACAATCTTCAAAAATTACTGTTGGATTTAAAGATATAACTGCTTTTACATAATCATATCCATTAGCTTGGGCAATCAGTGCAGCATCATGAGATGCACCACCACCCATAGAATAACCAGAAACTGTAAAGCTATTTTCATCTATCAAACCATATACAGGTGATCCAATACGATTATTTTCTTCTAAAATTGTTTGAACTCCATCAATTAATCCTTCACCTCTTTGATAGTGAGAATCCATAATCTCATCATTTGGTCCAACAGTCATTGCTACAAATCCATGAGATGCATAAAAAGCAGCCCATGAAGACATTGAAGCACTATTACCACCAAAACCTGGAGACAAAACTATATTTTTGTATGGAGCATTACCATCTAAAGGATAGTATAAGACACCATCTCTATAATCAGGACCATTTCTAAGTCCATCTGATTCTGTTATTGTTGCAAATTCATAAGGACCAGATCCAGAACCACCTCCACCTGTACCTCCTCCTCCAATTTCTGTACAAAGACTAGCTGTTTCACTCCATTCACAATACTGAGAATAATAGATACACAAATCGTAATCTAAATCTGAGCATTCTGAAAATAAAAATGTAGTTGAAAGAATAAAATTAATTAGAAATATTTTTTTCATGGTTTATATTTATTTGATTATGTTAACTATTTATATTAAATAATTAAATTGTATTGGTATATATAAAAAGTTTTAACTATTTGTAACAGGTTAATTGTTATGCAAAACTCTTTGAAAATCATTTTTATTATAACCAAAATCTCTTTCTAAAGTATTTAAAATATTATTATACAATGATAATTCCATCGTTGTTGAGCGAGTCATTATCCAGCCAAATGAATTATCTGGATAACCTACTACCATATATTCATAATTATCTTCTAGTAAAATAACTTCATATGGTGCTTTAAAAAAGGGAACCCAAGGTTTAGTGAATTGGATTTCCCATATAGCTGGATTTTTTTTGTCAACTATGGTTCCCTTTTGCTTAACAGTTCTTTCTTTACCATTTTTAATAGCTTTGTATGTAATTCCAATAGTTCCATCCTNATTTAAAGTATATTCATCATAAGAATTAGTTGCACCAGATTCAATCCAATTTGGAATCAAGGAAAACACGTACCATCTTCCCATAAACTTGTCTATATCTAAGTTTTTAACTACAGGATGAGAAAACAATAAAGAAAAACTAAAAAGAAATATTATTTGATTCTTTAACATATTTTTTTAAAACTTAGATTATTCCTAGCTGTTATCTTTTAACATTTTTTCTACCTCAAGAACATGTAATTCCTCTTGACCAATCATAGTTCTTGCATACTCTTCTAAGTAGACTGATTTATCATTTACTAATTCTAGCAACTCATAATAAATTCTAATAGCTTTTTTTTCATGATCTAATGTTTCTTGAAGTATATCTTTTATATTATGCTTATCAGTTTCNTCAGGACTATCGATTCCCAGTGGTGGATGACCACCTAAGCCTGTTATATATTCTCCTGCCATATTTGCATGATCAAGAGATTCTGAAGCTTGCGCTTTGAAAAATTCTATTAAAGGTAATCTATTATAACCAAAAATCATTAGTGAATAATGTGTATATCTAATCACACCTGATAATTCTAANACAAAGATCTCNCTTAATTTATCTATGACTCTTTTTTTATCCATAAATTTTCTCCATCNGTTTAAATAAGTTACAAATTCATATAATATTTATTTATAATAAAATTATTTATAATACTAATTTTTAATTATGAACAATTTAATAAATAAAGCAATTAAACAACTTAGTAAAGATATAAAACTAAAATCACTAATTGATAAAAATGAAAAACCATTTTTTGAAGAAAATAATAACTATTATCATGCATTATCAAAATCAATTATATATCAACAATTAAGCGGAAAAGTTGCAAAAATAATCTACAATCGATTTTTAGATTTATTTAATAATAAACAACCAAAAGCTAATATTTTTATAACTTTTGATGATTCAAAATTAAAAGAAATTGGCTTATCAAGACAAAAAATTAGTTATCTTAAAGACTTATCAGATTATTTTTTAAATAAAGGGAAATCAATAGATTTTAAATCATTGAGTGAACAAGAAATTAGAGATGAATTAATAAAAATTAAAGGAATTGGTCATTGGACTATCGATATGTTTTTAATGTTTACAGTTTTAAAATCGAATATTCTACCTGTTGGTGATTTAGGAATTAAAAAAGCATTTAAAGAACTATATAATTTAGATGATTTACCAACAGACAACTTTATGATAGAAAAATCAAAAAAGTGGGAACCTTACAGAACAATTGCATGCTGTTATTTATGGACTATAGTTGATGATGGTGATGTATGGTAAATTTTACTTTCTTCTATAAATAAAAATAATAAAAATACAAAATACATTTGCAAACCATATGTAAGGATTTGACCACGGAATACCATCAAATCTATAATCTGATATTGGCCAAAAAATCGGTGTTGGAAAAAACTCTTTACTATGTGTAAATACATCTAATATAATATGAAATGGCCATGCAAGCATTGGAAAACACAAATTCTTATTAAATCTGTAAACAATTAAAATAAAAATTAATGCAATAATTAAACTATGTGAAAAGTCATATAAATTAAACACCCAAATAGGTATCTCATCAAGCGAGGGTTTACCCATTTTAGGACCACTAGAACTAAAAAATAAATTAAATAAAAAATATAAACCAAAGGAAAATAAATCTGGTAATGCACCAAAAAATAAAGAAAACCACCTATATTTTCTATATCCAAAAAGGCCTTTACCCCATAATGCATGACTCAATGTGTCCATTCATCCATCCTTTAAAAAAATTAATACTAAAAAATCATATAGTAATTAAGTTATTAAAATATAAGTTATAAAATTAAACTTATAATTAAAATTACATCTTGAATATTAATTATATCGTCTTGATTAATATCAACAACAAAATTATATTCATTATATAGAATAAGGTTAACAGTTTGAATAACATCTAAAATATTTACAAGACTATCATTATTTATATCTCCAAAAAAGATACTATTATCTTGACAATAACTATTATCTATTTGATATGTTCCGCCATAACAATTATCATACAAATAACCATAATTTCCAGCGTTATACCATAAACATTGTGCTTGGTAGCACTCAAAGCTATTAGTTATATCTGAGCAATTTCCTATCTCTATATCATTAATCCATTGACAAACATCATTATTAATACATTCTAATTGATTTAAATTAGAGCATTCAGGCATTGCATTCTCTAGACAATAACCATAATCTATTGTAAACTGCCCACCTTCGCAATCGTCTTCCCAATTTGTAGAATTCCAACTTGTATAACATCCATATTCTGAATAACTATTACATTGATCAGATGAATTAAATTGGCTACAATTATAAGACTGTAAATTCTCTTCCCAATAACAATCTGTATTAATTAAACATTCTTCAAAATCGTAATTTCCACATTCTGCATACATTAAAGTTGAAAAAAATATAGAAAATGTAATATATGATAATTTCATTGTCATTTTAATTTAAAATAATATTAACTAATTGAATAACATCTAAAACATTTACAAATCCATCATTACTTATATCTGCTAAATAATCATCCTGATTGCTTAGAATAATATTAACAATTAATATAATATCTTGAACATTAAGTACTAAATCAAAATTTAAATCTCCAATTAATTGATTATTGCATTCTATATTTGTCAAAAAACTCGATGCTGTAAAAGGTTCAGCTATCAACGAATTACAATTTTCATTATTTTCATTAATATATTTTTCTATCCAAAATAATGCTTTTTGAGCCATTTGATTATCATTGTATGGGCTACAAACAGTATAATGATCACCTTGAGATATCTCAAATAATAATTTATCTATATCATNAGATGTATTATTGTAATGAAGATTTGTATGTGAATTATTAGGAGCTGTAGGATCAAACTNTCCGCTAAANTAAATTANTGGGACTCTATTATTTANNGCATCAAAAGCATTAAANAGCCAGGGAGATAAAGCTATCACAGNTTTAATNGATACATCTTGCTGAGATGCTAACTGAGCTCCTCCTCCTCCCATTGACCATCCTGCTACTGCNATNTCTTCAGTATTTAAGTTTGAAAATAAAGGGGATTGAATTCTTGTATCTTCTAATTTAATTGACACTATTCCATCAATAAGAGCATTAGCTCTTGCATACGGGTCTCCAAACCAATTATTTACATTAACAAACATTGTTACTACACCGTATGATGCTAAATAAGGACCCCAATCATCAATATNAGATATGGGACTAATAAATCCTGGAATCATAACTATTATTGGCANAGGNCCTTCAATACCTTCTGGATAATACACTATTCCACCAGNATAATNTGGACCATTTCTNAATCCATCTTGCTCTGTTATTATNCCAACAGAATAAGGACCATCTGCAAATAANAATGATTGAAATAATNTATAAAATAAAATTAAATATCTNTTCATGGTTTTGCCNTNAAAATTATNATCTAATTTAATATTANATTCATTAATTGAATAACATCTAAAATATTTATTTNATTATCAAGGTTAATATCTGCTGAAATAAAATATTCATTATATANTATNATATTAACAACTGATATTATATCTATCACATTAANAATCCCATCATTATTAATATCACCAANTTGAGAAGTTAATTCAAAACAATAACTATTGTCAATTTGATAAATACCACCATCACAACCATAACCTGCACCTAAACATTGTCCACCCCACATAGTTCCTAAACAGCGCCAATCACAACCAGAGTTTTCATCACATTCTAATTCTTCGTTAAAATCACTACAATCAACACTCTGTAAATCTTCATACCAATTACACTGATTAAATTGTAAGCATTGAGATTGTAATAAATCAGAACAATTCTCAAAATTTGATTCAACTGATAATTTTAATGCAACNGGNCTATGGTCTGATATATTTTGATCATATTCATTAAAACCTCCATCCATAAAATCATCAATTCTTATGACNTCNGTATATAAATTATTATCAAATAGTTCATTTGTTATTAATAAATGATCAATNTGGGAAGGCCATGATGGATATGACCATTCCGTACTATTANTNTGTGCTATTTCANAATCAGTAAATAAATAATTTTCAGNATCATCTAAGAACATTTGAAAAACATTATTATTTGGATTATCAATTAATTGATCATTTAAATCACCAAGNATAATAACATTNTTATCAGAAAAATTATTATCAACATACTGTTTTAATAAATTTGAAGCTATATATCTNCTAGTTTCCTCNTCTCCTTCATCACTTATATCCATATAGTCATCACCACAACATTTAAAATGATTATTAATTANTATATAATTTTCACCCATAAAATTTANATCCATAACCATTGGAGATCTTGGAAAAGGANTCCAATATGCTGATGAAGTATATATTTCATAAATATCATTGATTTCAACTGTCTGATTATTNTAAATATAAGCTAAGCCAGCAAACCAAGTAGATTCTAAATATCCACTGTAATCATCTAAACTATTGATTAAATTATTAAAAAAAGAAATATTATCAACTTCCTGTATTGCAAGAATATCTATTTCTAANGCATCNATAATTTGACTAACNTAATTAACAGTTACTTGNCCATTTTTAGGAAACCACTCAATATTCCAGGTCATTAAATCAAGATCATCATCNGTACCAAAATATAATTCATCTAAATCTTGNGNAAATGAAAATGCAATAAAAATTATTAATANTAATCTATTTACCATGATTTAATATATAAATTTTTTTATAATCATTAGAAAAATAAAGGNAAAAATNGAANGGCTNAAAGATTTAAATAAATTTATTTAATAAATTAACTAAATCNACTACNCNNTTAGAATAACCCCATTCNTTATCATACCAATTTAAAACTCTTAAGAATTTACCATCTATTATTTTTGTTCCTGAAGTATCATAAATTGATGAATATGAATTTCCAATTATATCAGTNGAAACAATTGGAGATTCTGAAAATTGTAAAATATTTTTTAAACGTTCTGTTTCAGATGCATCTTTAATAACTTTATTAAACTTTTCAATATTAGTTTGTTCTTTTAATTCAACAAATAAATCTACAGCTGAACCATCTGGGACTGGNACTCTAGAAGCAATACCATCTAATTTACCATTTAAATTTGGAAGAACNTTACCAACTGCTCTAGCTGCACCAGTAGAAGTTGGAATNATATTTTCTGCTGCNGCTCTAGAACGTCTTAAATCNTTGTGAGATACATCAGCTAATCTTTGNTCNTTGGTATAAGCATGAATAGTATTAATTACTCCTTTTTCTATACCAAAATTTTCATCTATAATTTTNGCCATGGGNGCTAAACAATTTGTNGTACAACTTGCATTAGAAATGATATTNTGGCTAGAATTTATATTTTCTTCATTAACACCTAAAACAACAGTATAATCTATTTCATCTTTAGATGGAACAGTTAAGATTACTTTTTTTGCTCCAGCTATTAAATGATTATTTATTTGTTCTTTAGTTCTGAAAATACCAGTTGCTTCGATTACAATATCAACATTATTTTCATTCCATGGTAAATTTTTAGGATTTGGTTCGCTAATAATTTTTACTTCCTGATTTGGAGTAAATAAAGTTTTTTCTTCAATTTTAACTTCACCATCAAAATTACCCATTACAGTATCATATTTTAATAAATATGCAATGCTATCAACATCACTTAAATCGTTAATAGCTACAATTTTATGATCTGTTCGAGATGTAATAATTCTATAAATAGATCTTCCAATTCTTCCAAAACCATTAATAGCAATATTCATTAATCTAAATTCCTGTATAATAAAATTACATCTAAAATTCTTCTAGCATGATTATAACCATTATCATACCAAGCCAAAGTTTTAACCATGTTATCACCAATTTTTAAAGTTCCTAATCTATCAAAAACAAACGACTCCTTCATACCTACAACATCTGAAGATACAATTGGGTCCGTTGTTACTTTTACTAAATCCGGAAATTCTAAAGCCAAACTATCAACTGATTTATTAATTTGTTCTTCATCTTTAAAGTTATTTTCGAAAACTGTTGTAATATCTAATAAAGATCCAAATTGAACTGGAACATTTAATGCTGTTGAAAAAACTTTGTTTTTGAACTGAGGTAAAATTTTTTCTATCCACTGGGATGATAAATTATAATTTGGTATTATATTTTTTGCTGCAGACCTACTTCTTTTTAAATCTGGATTAGCTATATCAAGTAAAGGTTGATCACTTGTATATGAATGAATAGTAGTCAAAGAAGAGCACTTGATATCCCCAAATTTGTTCAATGCTTTTAACATTAATGCAAATGCGTTTGTAGTTGATGAACCTGCAGATATAATTTTATCATTTTCAGAAATATCAGAATCATTTACAGCAGGAATAATTAAATTATCTAATTCTTCATTTGGTAAGGAAGCCAAAATTACTCTTTTAGCACCAGCTTCAAGATGTTTATTTAATATAGATTTATCTAAAAATTTACCAGTTGCATCAATTACCCAATCAACTTCATAAGCTTCCCAATTAATTTCACCGGGTAAAACACTATTTATAAATTTTGTTTTGCTATTATTAAAAACAAAAAAATCATCCTCAACATCAACACCAATATTTTTATTTCTCAAATTATTATTCAATAAATAATTTAAAGAATCAATATTACCAATATCGCTTATTATTTTTACATTAAATATATCTGAATTAAGTGTGTTTTCATAAAGGTACCTACCAATATGTCCAAAGCCCATTATTGCTATGTTTATTTTGTCTGACATGACTCATAAATTAAATAATAATATTAACTACTTAACAATACTTTTTTTATTATTTCAATCTTCTAAAATTATGTTCACTAATAAAATAATATCTTGAACATTGAGAAAATAATCCTCATTTAAATCTGAAATCAAATAAAATAAATCCCATGTATTGTAATTATTTATATTCAAAACATAAGATACAAGCTGAGTAATATCTAGTACATTAATTTCACCATCAAAATTAGTATCACCAATAGAATTTGTGAAATTTGAACCTACAGTTAATGAAAGTGTTACAGGATCTGTTATTGGACACATATTACAATATGGATCATCAGATTCACTACAATCATTTTCACAATGTAATGTTACAGCTTCTGCAACAAAAGTTATTACAGTTCCAATTGGAATAAATGGACTAATTTCAATTGGAATATTTAAACCGTAAACTCCTTGAGAATCAATACCGTACCACCATGTTTCAAATTCATTCTCATAAAGTGAAACACCAGGAGTATCACTCTGAATTCTAATACCTGGATAATTTCCACAATAAGGTCCATCATTAAATAAATTAATACCTAAGTAACCCTCCCCATCTAAATCTTCATATGAGTTTACTATATTATCTCCATATAATTCATATGATATAAAATCACTAATTCCTAGATTATAACATGTATCAAGTTCACAATCAGTATTAAATGTATTTTGCCAATAAATATATGGTTCAATACAATCTGGATAAGGCGGGCATAATGAATTACTATTTATATCAAAAATATTTTGATTACTAAAATCTAAATTCAATTCACAAATACTTTCTGGTACTAATCCAGTTAAATTATTATAAGGCATTAGAAAAATTTCTATAAATTCCCAATCAGTTATATTATTAGGAATTTCACTTGATATATCTAACCAATTATAATAGCCATTAATAATGATAGGATTACAATCAAATACTTTAATTCTTCCATTTTCCCATTCTTGATAACACAACTCCAATGGTTCAATAAAACCATTATCATTATCATCAAGAATCATATTAATACTTCCATTACTATTAATAATAAATGTATTTANAATGTTAATATCTTGCTCATAATAACACTGTTCATTTATCAAAATAAAATCAGTTTCACAATCATCACTAATTATAAAGGACGACATAAATATTAGTATAAAATTATATTTTAAAAAGTTCATATCTCAAGTATACATTCAAAAAATTTTCAAAACAAAGTAGCACTTCTAATTTTTAGGCTATTTGATTCTTTTTCAATGAAATTCTTTTATTAATATCTAATTCCATTTTTCTTAATCTTAAATTTGATGGAGTAATTTCAATTAATTCATCTTCTGCTATAAATTCAATACATTTATCTAAGGACATTATTTGCGGTGGACGTAAAACGACTGTATTATCTTTACTTGAAGATCTCATATTTGTTAATTTTTTTTCTCTTACTATGTTTACATCTAAATCACCAGGCTTATTCCTTTCACCTACAATCATTCCTTTATACACTTCTACACCGATATTTACAAATAACTCACCTCTATCAACCATTGCAAGTGAAGCGTAAGGAGTTACTTTACCTGGTCTATCAGCCACTATAACACCTGAATTTCTTTGTGGAATATTTCCAAACCATGGAGCATAAGAATCAAATAATGTATTTAAAATACCAGAACCTTTAGTACAGGTTAAAAATTGATTTCTAAACCCAATCATACCTCTAGAAGGTACCTTGAATTCAAGAGTAGTTCTTCCAAAACCATTATTACAAAGATTTATCATTTTACCTTTTCTTGTAGATAATTTTTCTGTTATAATTCCTACATGTTCTTCATTTAAATCTAAAAAAACAGATTCAACGGGCTCAAGAATTTTACCATTTTTCTCTTTGGTAATTACTCTAGGTTTAGAAACCATAAATTCATATCCCTCTCTTCTCATGGTTTCAATTAGAATTGCCATTTGAAGTTCTCCCCTACCACAAACCTCAAAAACATCAGTCTCATCAGTTTTATTAACTTTTAAAGAAACATTACTTAAAGTTTCTCTGAATAATCTTTCGCTAATATTTCTAGATGTTAAATACTGTCCTTCTTTTCCTGCAAAAGGACTATTATTTACATGAAAAAACATCGAGACAGTTGGCTCATCAATTAAAATTCTAGGCAATGGTTTTGGGTCTTCATTATCTGAAATTGTATCACCAATCTTAATATTTTCAATACCTGCAACTGCAATTATATCTCCTGATTCTAATTTATCTACTTTTATTTTCTTTAGTCCACTAAATGTATAGCATGCGGATAATTTTTGATTATATTTAATCTCATTTTCACCACATAAACTATATTGCTTATTTTTTATAATATTTCCATTATTCAATCTACCAATTGCAATTTGACCTACATATGAATCATAGTCAATATTTGTAACAAGAAATTGAGTAGACAAATCATCTTCTACTTTTGGTCCAGGAAAAGTACCTACAATCAATTCAAATAGAGGTATTAAATCATTTGAATTATCTTGTATATTCATATGGGCTGATCCATCTTTAGCATTTGTATATATTATTGGAAATTCAATTTGATCATCATTTGCATCTAAATCAATAAATAAATCATATACCTCATTTATAACTTCATCAATTCTAGCATCTGAACGATCTATTTTATTTATTACAAGAATTATAGGAAGATTTTTGTTTAAAGCTTTTTGTAATACAAAACGAGTTTGTGGCAGTGGTCCTTCACTAGCATCAACTAACAATAACACTCCATCAACAAGATTTAAACTTCTTTCAACTTCGCCACCGAAATCAGCATGTCCAGGTGTATCAACAATATTAATTTTTATATCTTTATAAAAAATAGATGTATTTTTAGCAGTTATGGTTATTCCNCGTTCTTTTTCNAGATCCATAGAATCCATAACTCTTTCTGATACGGTTTCATGAATCTTGAATGTACCACTTTGCTTTAAAAGACCATCAACNAGTGTNGTTTTTCCATGNTCAACATGAGCTATTATAGCAATATTCCTAAATTTATTCTTAATCATTGTTTAATATTAATTTCTANTATTTATAATTGAAGTAAATATTTCTTTATTTGATTTATTGAAACTACAATCTTTAAGAATATTAACTTCATTAATTAAATCAANAAAACTATTTTTTGCATTAGATATATATACTTTTATTTTGCTTTCTATTGCTCTTTGAACTAAATCNTCTAAACAATAAAGTCCACTTAAATCAACTTTTGTAACTTTTTTCATATCGACTATTAATATTTTATGCTTTTGAGAATTATTATAAATTTTAATGACTCTTTCAGTTGTTCCAAAAAACAATGGNCCTTCAAGATTTAAAACTACTGGTGAAAATTCAATTAACTTATTTTTATCTTCTTNACTTAAATCTACATTCAAATTTTTAATATTATAAATTTTATGCTTNCTATTTTTTTTNAAAACNGCTACTATTTCAGGAANGNATTTTATTANTGAAAGTAAAATTCCAATTCCAACTNCAAACATCANATTTTTATAAACAGTTATAAATANTACTACNATNAAAATAAATAAATCNTAAGCTGGAATTTTTTTTAAAANAGGTAAAATACGATAATCTAAAATATCAAAACCTAATTTAAATAGTATTATAGCCAAACAAACATTTGGGATTAATGATAAAAAATTACTTAAACCTAATAAAATACCTAATAAAATTATTCCATTAACAATACTTGATAATGAAGTTTTAGCTCCAAATTTAATATTTCCAACNGTTTGAGTTGTAGCTGTNGCAGTTGAAATACCTCCAAAAATTCCTGAAGTCATATTTGTTACTCCTTGNCTAAATGCNTCTCTATCACTATTATGNCTTANNCCTGTTATNTTATCTGCTATTTTACATGTTANTAAACTNTCAATAATTGCTAACCCAGCTANTAATGATGCNGGTAATAAAAACTCAANAAATCTTGAAAAATCTGGNAAATAAAANTGNAAAATNCTTGAGNTNTTTTCAATATTCATTTTATCTCCAATATATGGAATTTCTAAATTCATTGANTATGCTATNCNAGTACCAATAATTAATATAATNAATGAAGANGGAATATTTTTTACAGANTTAAACTTAANTACNATAAATTCCCATAAAAATAATATNAGNAAACATGGAANTGATACATAAAGAGTCTGATAGTTTATATTTTGTATTGTATANCTAANATNTCTAAAAACATNATAAATATTTTTTTCGNTTTCTANACCAAAAAAAGGNTTTATTTGCGATAANGTNACGATAATNCCNATTCCACACATAAATCCNGCNANTACNGGNTATGGTATATAATTAATAAATTTAGAAATTTTTAAAAAAGAAATNAGAATTAAAATNAGACCACTTANGAAAATTATTGAAAANGCAGCAGTTAAGTCAGGTTTATTTGTTGTTCCAATAACAAANGCGCTCATAAATAAAGCAATTTGTGATGCCATAGGTGCAGTAGGNCCACTAACACCNACCACACATCCNCCAAATAANCCACCTACAATNCCTCCAATNACTGCACCTAAAATACCTGCNTTGGGACCTAATTGNGAAATTTCACCAAAAGCTANAGCTAGNGGTANNACAATAATTGANACCATAATTCCAGANAAAANATCTANNTTAATATTNGATTGTAATNNTNNANTNTNTTTATATAGAACTATTTTTNTAANAAGATTTAAAATTGAATTTTNCACNCCATTTGATTTAAAAATAGATACAAAAAATAAAAACTAAATATCAAAATTTANAATTATATTAATTAATTGAACTANATCAAGAATATTTACNNTGTTATCTTGATTTATATCTGAAANATTATTCTNTTCAAGNCCNAGCACAACATTAACTAAAATAACAACATCTAAAATATCAANCATACTATCAANATTAATATCACCAATTAAATTAGTTTGAATACCATCAATTTTTAAAAANCCAAACTGACCATTATCGANTGCAATTACAGCNCCACCATCATCAGTTAAATCAATATCTTCACCTGCCCAATCATAAGCATAATTATACAAATCAAGTGAAGAAAATGTTGTTTCAAAATCAATATTACCAATATTATCAAATTTAATTAAATAAGCATTCCATGTATCTGAACAATCATTNCCATTNCATTGAGAATAANTATATTCATCACCTGTNCCNGCTATAGTAACNCAACCCCCATCATTAGTAGCTTTAATTCCCCAGGCTTCATCATGAATNTANTGAGGGTTNAAACCACGTGGGTTACCCACTTTTTGTTCCCAAATTAAATCACCNTTACTATTNAGCTTTATTGTATATGTATCCCAATTTTGAGTACCGGATAANGTATGACCTGCTAAAAATATATTCCCTTNAGAACTTACATCCATTCCAAAACAATGGTCATAATTACTNCCTCCNTATTCTTGNTGCCAAATAACTTCTCCATCTAANTTCATNTTAATTACTTTAAAATCAAAAGCTTCTTCTGATAAACCAGAAATAATTAAACTATTNTTTATATACTTTATTCTATANGCNTNAGAGATATANTGATTTAGATTTAAACTACTTATTTCATTTCCCTCTTCATCAGTAAACATAATAAATCCTTGCCCCTCAGTATAAAATGTATTGTTTGGATCTTGNGCATAAACATAGCCAACTGCTGCTATACCATTAGGAGTTAAAGCTGCATGTTCAAAAGCATCCGTACCACCATTATTATATGTTCTACTGAAAATTGTTGAACCATTATTTTTATCTAACTTAATTAAAGCACTATTTCTATTTAANGATCCACATATTAAATAGCCATCACTAAGCTCAACNNCACTATTACCTAAATTATGTCCNCCAATATTTATTTCTCTTGACCANAATAATTCTCCATAAGAATNAGTTTTGACAATAAANATTTTAGAATTTGGTAAAAAATTACTCTCCCCAATTTGAAGATANCCNCCATCNTCACAAGTCATTATANANTGACCATGAGATTCTTCNNCNGAACCATTATANTGNTGAAACCACTCAATATTTGGAGTCCCNAGTAANAAAAAAGGAANAAAAGTTAAACTAAAGATTTTATTNATATNCATAATATAAATTCTCTTCAAATTAGATAAACAAAGTTANCTAATAAAGTAAATTTTATAAAGNAATTTTCTAATNATAATTGGAAACATTAAAATAGGNAANAANAAATATTCTAAANATTTNTTNGAGTGCTTAAAATTAACAACGTCNCTGATTAANNTTCCTTTTTNTATNTTTTCAACAGTATGCNTNTGTTCCCAAAAAATAATACCAAANGGCAACTCCTCACCTTTATCTATGAATGATAATCTATCTTTCTTCAATTTATAATCTTTATGTATAACCCTAAAATTTTTCCATCCAAAAAACCATAACTTAAAATAAGCTTTATCATTATTTTGTATACCACTCCAATTAATTATTTTTACAGGTTGAAATCGAGTAAGAAATTTAACTATTTTAATTGAATGAAAAGATTTTACAACTTTATCAAAATCTGTTTTTTTTAAAATAACATTTTGTTTATATATCATCGGAAAAATTTCCAATAATAGTCTTACATCCTCTAACTTTCATACCTTTTCTAACCTTAACTTTAAAATTAGCAGGTACAATAATCTCTACTCTTGAACCAAACTTTATAAATCCTAATTTATCACCTTGATTGACATCTAAATTTTTATCCATGTGATTTACAATTCTTCTTGCAACAAAACCTGCTATTTGTTTTATTTTAAAAATATTTTCTTTATCATCTTGAAAAATAATTGAAGTTTGTTCATTCTTATCAGATGCTTTATTTTTAAACGCACCAAAAAATTTTCCAGGATTATA
>NZPQ01000031.1 GCA_002693365.1 Fidelibacterota bacterium | reverse complement strand
TCAGAAATACTGAATAATTAAGGAATTTTATTTTGAGATTTTTATTTGTTTTAATTTTAGTTTTACAAACAGTCATATTTTGTCAAGATGAAAATATAATTGCTCAAATTAATGATAGAGTAATTACTAAAGAAGATTTTATTTTACGTTCAGAATATACAATAAGACCATCTTATTGTAAGTCAAATAATCAAATTCATAAAAAAATTATATTGAATTCTTTGATTGCTGAAAAATTAATGGCACTAGAAGTTGAACCTTATATATCTACTGAAAATTTTTCAGATAATTTTTTAACTGGAATTAAAGAACAGTATATGCGAGATTATTTACTTAAAGATAAAGTATATAGTAAAATTGAACTTGATTCTGAAATTAATAAACAATACCTAAAAAATTCTACTAGGACCTATACAATTAATTTTTTAGCGATAGCTTCTTTACCTGTTGCAAATTCAATTGATATGCTTATTTCTCAAGGTATTGAGTTTGAAACCATATGCTTTGATTACTTAAATCTAGCTGAAGTTCCTCAAATGGAGATGAACTTTTTCTATGAAAAAGATCCTGCAATTCATGAAGCTATTTTTCTAAATACTCTCTTTGCAGATGAGGTGCTAGGACCTATAGTTACAAAAGATAATAAAAGATTATTTGTAAAAATAGAAAGTTTTAAAGACAATCCATTAATAACTTCAGAAGAAATTACAAATCATACTAATTTAGTTAATCAAAGATTATACGAACTTAATCAAATTAAAGAATATGATGCTTATATAAGAGAAATTATGAAAGGCAGTAATGTAGTTTTTAACAATGATGTATTTGTTAAGCTAGCAAGTGAGGCTTATGACTTTTATATCGATAGAAATAATTTAGTTAATGAGCAGGTACTATCATCATCTTTAGTGTTTTCTGATCAAGATTCCATTAATTATTACGATGAAGCATTTGTACTTAATGGTAATAGTTATAATGTTAGTTACTTGGATGAGTTAATTTCTAAGCATCCATTAGTTTTCAGAAATCAAAAAATATCTAGGAGAGATTTTGGTCTACAATTTAAGTATGCTCTTGTTGATTTGATTAGAGATGAGAAGTTGAATGAAATAGGATATAATGAAAATTATGATTCAAATAAAGATGTTATTAAAGATTATCAGATTTTTAGTGATGCAACTATATCAAGGTTACATTTAGAAGCACTTTTTAGAAGTAATAATATATCTTTAAATCAATTTAATCAAAATCCTGAGTTAGTAATTGATAATTTTTTAAATGAATATATTGATTCTCTACAAATAATCTATTCTGATAGTATTAAAATAAATTTTGATCTTTTTGATAAAATTGAATTAACTAATATAGATCTTTATGCATACAAAAAAGGAGTTCCTTACCCAATGGTAGTTCCACTCTTCCCAATATTAACAAATAAAAATGAGATAGATTATGGAAAAGAGTTTAATTTTTAAATGGAATTGATTAAAAATTAATAGATAGTAACTAAGTTATAATCTTATATTATTGACCGTTATGAAAATTAAAAATTATATTATTATTTTATCTTTACTAAGTTTTGGATTATCTAATTATGTTTTTTGGGAGCCAGAAATCCCTGTTCCTGGTGGAGAGATAACTATCTATTACAATACTATCGATGGTAGTCTTCCAAATTCAACATTCCCTGTTTATGTTCATTTGGGAAATGATGGTTGGCAAGATGTTGAGGATTATGCAATGTCATATTCACCTATTAATGGTGTTGGTTGGTGGAAATATTCTCATCAAATCCCTGATGATGCTGAAACAATTGATTTTGTATTTACTGATTTAAATGATAATTGGGNTAATAATGGTGGAATTGGAATTGATTGGCATATTAGTTTAAATTATTATTGGNCTCCATTTAATCCCACTCCAAATGATAGTTTTGATATTATTTTAAATAATGTTGAACAAANTGGGTCNTTAGTATGGACAGTNGATTCAGGAAATGGTCATGAACAGCCTATATCTGACTATTGGCCAGAAGGTTCATACATACAAGATGGTGTTGTTGTNTCTCCNTTAGANTCATTGTCTTCGTCAAGTTTATCCTTAACATTTGATCCNTTCCAAAGTGGGGAGCAAGTGGTATCTTCACTAAAATTTAAAATTTTATGGGAAGATGGAACTTATGATGCTGGTGAAAACGGTCAAATAATTTATTACGATGTTTANTTTGATTATACATCGAATGATTTAGATCCTGAGATAACTTTTACTGCACCTCAAAATAATGAAATTATAAATGGAGATGTAAATATATCGCTTGAAAGTGATGCAGATTTATTAGAATTATGGTTAAATGGNAATTTACTTACCACATTAAATGGNCCAATATTTGATTACGTATGGCAGCCAGATAGTGGNGTTTTTGGCGATATACAAATAGTTGCTAAAGCAGTCTTAAATGATAGAGTTACTTTTTCTTTTTTAGATTTTTATCTTGAATATCAATTAAATCAATTAGCTGCNCCTCAAAATATAAAAGATGGAGTTAATATTAGTGGAAATGATGTAGTGATTGCTCTTTATGCTCCTAATAAAGATTATGTATCTATAAAGGGTTCTTGGAATGAGCAATTTCCTAATGGTGAAATTATGAACTTATCAGGTGATACNNTATGGTGGTACCAAACAACATTGCCAGATGGTGATTATTTTTATCAATATAATTTAGAGGGTATGAAATATATAGCAGATCCTTGGTCACAGGACGTTGAATGGAAAGAGCCTTTCACAGGNAATGAAAGTTCAAATTTTCAGCATGCTAAAACAAAGTTTAGTATTGGAAATACACCTTATCAATGGAACGACGAATCATATGTTAGACCTGAAGTAAAAGATTTAGTTATATATGAAATGCATATTGGAGATTATTCAGGNGATGAATTTAATTTTGGNGATTTTTCAGATGTTATAGAAAAAATAAATTCAGGTTATTTTACAGATTTAGGAATTAATGCGATTGAATTTATGCCAATTAATGAATTTGANGGTTCATATTCTTGGGGTTATGATCCAGTTTTTCCAATGGCACCTGAAAGTAGTTATGGAACACCAAATCAATTTAAAAATTTAGTTGATATTGCTCATCAAAATGGTATTGCANTTTTACTGGATGTTGTTTTTAACCATCTATGGGGTTCATCACCCTTGTTCCAGCTATACCAACCATTAAATAGTTTTGATTGGGAAGATCATAATTTTGATTTATGTCCATATTTTGGTAATGAGGAATCAATATGGGGGTATAAAATAGAGCACTGGCATGAGCTTGATGGAAGACAGTATCGAGGATGGAAGTATGTTGAAGATTCTATAATCCATTGGGTAGAAGAATATCACGTTGATGGTTATAGATTTGATTACGTCGATGGAATTGGTTGGGATGGAGATTTTAATGGAGCTTCATACTATGCAAATATCTTAGATAATCATGATCCATCATTGATTTTAATTGCAGAAACAGATAATCCATACCAAATGAATAATACTGATTTTGATTCAGGCTGGGATTATAGTTATCATCATAATATGTTTGATAATGTTTTAGATATATATTTCGATTTAAATACTGTTTCTAATCATATAAATGCATACTCCCAAGGATATTCATTTGTTACTGGTCCTATTAATTATACTGAAAGCCATGATGAAACGAGATTGATTTATCAAGCAACAGAATTTCAAAATCAATCATTTGAAGAAGCATACAATCGTTCAAAATTGTCTGCTACGATTTTATTTACAAGTCATGGAGTACCAATGATTTATGCAGGCCAAGAATTAGGTCAATGTGCTGCAACTAGAGATTCAGGAGGTTATCCTGTACAGCAACCAATTCAATGGGATAATTTAGAAGTAGATTTAGTTCAAGATCTTAATAATCATTATAAAAAAATGATTGATCTTAGGAAAAATACATCTGTATTAAAAGAGCCTCCTCTAGAGGTTAAGTATCTTGATAACAACTATAAATGCTTTATTTATTGGAGAGCTGATCAAAATGAAAAAGTAGTTGTTGCAATAAATTTTGATACTTCTGAGAAGTTTTTAGATTTAGAATTTCCGCATTCAGGTGATTGGACAGATGTGGTAAGTAACTCTCAAATAAGCATAGATTCAAATTGGTATGGTGGTTTTAATTTAGCTCCTTTAACTTCTTATGTTTTTGTTCCATCTGCTCTATGCACACAGGGTGATTTAAATAGCGATGGAATTATAAATATTGTNGATATTATTAGTTTAGTAAATATTGTGTTAAACCAAGAATCTNTAGATGATTTCCANTCATGTGCNGGAGATTTAAGTGGAGATGGAGTGATTAATATTGTTGATATTATATCTCTAGTAAATGTNATACTTTCAGAATAATTAANTTGAGTTTAAATAGTAAAATGATAAAGAATATCTTTTTATATTTAATTTTAATTTTCCCCCTTTTAGCTGGAACAACTGGAAAAGTTAGAGGCCAGATAATTGATTCATCAACAAATGAACCTTTAATTGGATGTAATGTCTTTTTGAAAGATACAAACTATGGTACTTCAACAGATTTTGATGGATATTATGTAATAATTAATGTACCATCGGGTATTTATGATTTGCAGGTTAGTATGATAGGTTATGATAATTATATTTTAAAAGATTTAGAAGTCAATATAGATCTTACCTCAACAGTCAATGTTCCATTAAATGAATCATCATTACAATTAGAGAGTGTTGTAGTTAATGCGTCTCCAAAATTAATTAATAAAAATCTAACCTCAACAACTGCTATCGTAACAAATAAAACAATATCCAAGCTTCCCGTAAATGAGGTATCTGATATTTTAAATCTTCAAGCAGGTTTTGTAGATGGACATCTAAGAGGAGGTCGCTCAAGTGAAGTTGCATATTGGGTAGATGGAATGCCTATGACTGATGGCTTTGATGGTTCTACTGTAATAGATATTAATAAAGATGTTATTAGAGAAATGCAATTAATATCTGGAGCGTTTAATGCAGAATATGGTCAAGCTATGAGNGGTATAGTTAATATTACAACAAATGAAGGTTCAAATAAATTTGGTGGAAGTATTGATAGTTATTTTGGAGATTTTATTTCAAATCACTCAGATTTATTTATGAATATAGATAATGTTGATTTATTNTCNACAAATAATATTAATTTCAATGTTCATGGAAGTTTAATTAAAGACAAATTATTTTATTATTTAAGTGGTAGAAAAATTTATTATCAAGGAGCTTATGAGGGTCAGAGAATCTATAATCCTTTTTCTTACGGATATGAGCTAGAAGATCAGGAAACAGGCGAAAAATATTGGCACGTTCTTGGAAGTAATCTTGATGATGATGAATATGCAAATCAAATTATTTGTAATGGTCCTGATAATTGTAGTGATAATTTGGAAGACTATTTAACTCTCTTGAGAAATGCTCATNCATCACAGTCTTCAAAAGGAGATAGTGAGTANACATCGATGGATTGGAATCTAAAAAATTATTATCAGTTTAATTTTATTTGGAAGCCAACTCAGACTTTAAAATTAAAATACTCTCATTTTACAGATGATGTTGAATATCAAGATTATGATAGATATTATAAATTAAATCCTGATGGTAATTTAAATCGTTACCGTACTGGATTGACAGATATGTTTCAAATTAACAAATCTTTAAATAAAAATTCTTATTTTACTTTAGGATTTATAAAATATAATAAAAATTATAATCATAGAACTTTTGAAGATGTTTNATCACAAGTTCATGATGAGCTAAATAATCAAAATACACCATCTTATAGTTTTTCAGTTGGTGGGTCAAATCAGAATGTTTTTCGAAGAGAAACAACCTCAGAGACAATGAAATTTGATTACGTGAATCAGNTCAATAATAATCATCAAATCAAAACAGGATTTGAATATAAAAATCACTCAATTTACTATGAGAATATTAATCTACAATATTATGTGCAAGATGGATTTAATCCTGTTTATGATAGCCCTTTTGTGATTCCTAGTATNGATGATGTATCATCAATTAATACAAGTATTTATGATTTTAGTCCAAAGGAAATGAGTTATTATTTGCAGGATAAAATTGAGCTTGATGAAATGATTATAAATGTTGGTTTAAGGTATGACTATTTTGATCCTAATGGTCAAATTCTATCAGATCCTACAGATCCATTTATATATGATCCCATTAAGCCAGAACACATTTATGATTGTAGCAATTTTGATGGCTATTGTGGCGATAATGAATCGCTTCAGTCCTATGAAGATAGATTGGCCTATTGGTATTTACCAACAAAATCTAAATCAATGGTTAGTCCAAGATTAGGTGCTTCATTCCCAATTTCNGATCAAGGTGTTTTTCATTTTTCTTATGGACATTTTTTCCAAATTCCAAGGTTTGAATTATTGTATTATAATGCAGATATAGACTTAGATAGGGGTGGAACAGGNAATATTGGCGTAATTGGAAACCCTGATTTAGAGCCAGAAAAAACAGTGAGTTATGAAATTGGTATTCAGTATAAGATAGATAGTTTTAGTGCTTTAGATATGACAATGTATTTTAGAGATATTAGAGATTTAACCGGTACAAGAAATGATGTAATATTTACGTATAATGGGGCTACATATAATAAGTATGANAATTCAGATTTTGCATTTGTTAAAGGTTTAGTCCTTTCATACAAGAAGCAGTTTTTAAATGGATTTTCAACAACTTTTGATTATACTTTTCAGCAAGCTAAGGGTACAGCGTCAAACCCATTTGATGCTTATAATTCATCTCNNGCAAATGAATTNCCTGANATNCATATTATTCCTTTNAATTGGGATCAANGNCATACTATNAATGCNACGTTATACTATGATTCTAAAAATTGGGGTCTTGGTTTAATTGGNAAAATAGGTTCAGGNCAACCCTANACACCTTTNATTAGTGATAATTTTGCTAATCTTATTACAAATTCTAAAACAAAGCCAATGACATCAAACGTTGATTTAAGAACCTACATGAATTTTCCANGTTTAAATGGAGTAAAATTNTATATCAATATATTTAATTTATTTGATCATCTTAATCAGGTAAATGTATATAATGATTCTGGTGTTGCAGATAGAACTATATATTTGCAAGAAGCGTTAGATCAAAATACAGATGAATTAATCAATACGATTGAAGATTATTTTGATAATGAAACTTTTTACTCTTCTCCAAGAAGAGTTGAAATGGGATTTAGAATTGAATTTTAATAAAAAAATATTATTTTTACTTTTTACAATTATTATGCCTCAAACTGATTCAGGTGACATATATAGAAGATATGGAATTCATAATGGTAATCAAGTTAGAACAGTCTTTAGTAATTATGGTGTAGTAGGACAGCCTGGAGATAAAGGACCAAGAGGTGCATGGCTTAATGATAATAATGGTTATATAGGAGATGTAAGTTTGCTTGTTGGTGCTGAGGTTACATCTAACAACCAATCTGGTAATCCCATTACATTTCATTCTGTAGTTACATGTCCAGTAGATAGACCATCTCAATCAGGCCCAGATCAATCTAATTCTGGATTAAGATGGGGCTTTGAACCTGTATCAGGCTATCTAAATCCATCTCAGTTATTTGTTGCAATGAGTACAAATTCAAATACATGGCCAAATTCTTGGCCTAATGATGAATGTGATTGGAGCGGAGAATGGTGTGGATATTTTGGTAAAGATACTCAATATATTCAGCAAGAAAGTTTTTATGTGATGGATGACAATAATGATCAGGAATTTAACTTTGCAAGCAATAATGAATGGGGTGTTGAATTTAAACCTGATCCAAATGATATATCATTAAATGGTTTAGGCTTAGAAGTTAAAGTAAGAGGNATGCAGTGGCAGCAAATANTGGCTCAAGATTGTATCTTTTTTCTATATGAAATAACNAATAAAAGTCAAACTGAATATAAAAAAGTNGTACTTGGAGAACTTGTTGGAACGTACATCGGAAATGTAGAGAGTGAAGCACAAGATGATTGGTCATTTTTTGATGTTAACTCTGANTTAACATATACTGGTGACTTTGATAATACGATAACAAATAATCCAAGTTGGGTAGGCGATGTTGGAATGGTTGGTTATGCATTTTTAGAAAGTCCAGGTAATCCTTATGATGGTATAGATAATGATGGTGACTTTGAAGGTATNTCTGCTGTTTTTAGTGAAAATGATTTTGAAGAAGAAGTTATAAATATTGGTGATTATGTAATTACTATAGATGATGATTATAAAAGAACAAAAGTTCAAATAGTTGATCAGACAACAGTTATTACTTCTCANGGAAGAGATATAACAATTGTTGCNGGTGAAACATCTCTTGTTGAGGGTAATGAAGTAGATGGAGAGTCTGTTAATGAAAATGCTTATAATGGATTAGATGATGATTTAGATGGTCTTATTGATGAGAATTATTATTTGCACTATAGGCAAAAAAGAGTTTTTTATGATCAAACAACTGGTATAGAGCAAACGTTGTTTGATATAATAAATCCAAGAGCATTTATTAATTATTTCAATTTTGATAATAATGATTTAGGATATATTGAGGAAGATTTATCNGATTTAATTGATGAGAGTAGAGCTGATGGTGTTGATAATGATAATGATTGGATAGCAAATGTTCATGATGTTGGAAGTGATGGTTTAGCTGGAACATTTGATATTGATGGAACTGAAGGAAATGGNATNCCNGANAGTGGAGAGCCAAATTTTGATCAAACAGACCCTGATGAGTCAGATCAAATTGGGCTTACAAGTTTTGATTATTTTGTACCATCAGGTGATTATCCAATGAGTGATGATGAAGAGCTTTGGAATAAACTTTCACCAGGATTTTTTGATGTTCCAGAATCTATTGTTAACGGTGAACCAACATCAGGTGAAGATGGTGATTTTATCTTTGGTTCTGGTTATTTTCCACTTAGACCTGGTCAAACAGAACGTTTTTCAATTGCACTTGTTTATGGTGAAGATAAATCTGATTTAGATAGAAATAAACAGATTGTTCAAGAAATTTATGATAATGATTATCAATTTCCACCTCCACCTTCTAAGCCTGAGTTGACAGTTGTGCCAGGTGATTCTGAAATAAACTTATATTGGGATCGTGTAGCAGAAACTACAATGGACCCTGTGCTGCTTGAATATGATTTTCAAGGTTATAAAATTTACAAAGCAACCGATCCTAATTTCAATGATGTAAGGAATATAACAAATGCTTATGGTGTTATTGAGGATTATTCACCACTAGTTCAATTTGATTTAGCAGATGATATTGATTCTTTATTTTATCCAAATTATGAATTATTTCAGCAATCAGGTGGGTTATCATTTAATTTAGGAGATAGTACTGGTCTTGTGCACACTTTTAAAGATACAGATGTTATTAATGGACGTACATATTATTATGCAATAGCTGCGTATGATTCAGGTAATCCTGAATATTCTTATCCATCTGAAAATACCAAATATATTACTGTATTACCTTCAGGAGAAATAATTACAGATAAAAATACAGGTTATGCAACACCTACAGCATCAGCACTTGGTTTTGATGTTGGAAATATTGAGGTTGAACATACATCTGGTAATGGTACAGGAACTATAAATTATACTGTTGTTGATGAAACNCAAATTACTGGTCATGATTATTTAATAGAGTTTTGGGATACTTCAAATGATGAACTTGATAATGATTTTGACCAACTTNTTGATCAAAATGATCAAAGTGAATTTATGCCATTGACAACTTATTACAGTGTTTATGATAANGAATTGATTACAACTCAGTTTCAGCTCCAATCATACGATACTACTTTTTATAATTTAAATAAGAAAAATATTATAGCTGATTCTTTTGTCCTTAGTAATGAATATGGGTTTGAAATAAGTGATAACGATTATGATATAAACTTTGAAAAAGGAGAAATTAAATTAAATGAAAATGTACTTCCCGGTACTTTTCAAGCTAGCTTTAATTATTATCCAATATATAAAAGTCCATATATACAAGGTGCCAAATGGGATGCTTCAAATTTAGAAAACTATGATGGAAATACATTGTGGATTGAAGAAGTGCAAGATGCAGAAGTTTTTGATGGTATCATGCTTGATTTTAATAATGATTGGGATGTCTTATATANGGATTGTAATTGGATTTTAGATGGGACTGATACTAATGATAATCTTAATACTTTAGATGTAGCAGTAGACACATTAAGTTTTCCAGGTTATACTGCTTATGCCTCACCCAATGACTATATGATAGTTTTTAGTGATGATTCAAATTACAATGAAGATTTAATTGGAACATCCACTAATTTTAAAGTTTATGATAGAACTAATAATCAAGAACTATCGTATCAGTTTTTAGGTTCTCAAAGCCAAAATGAAATAGATCACCTGGATCGAATTTATTTATTCGAAAATTATTATGGAAATAGTATGTATACTTGGAATATTGAGTTTACTTATTTTCCTTCCCAGCAAGAATCTGAACCTACAATAATTTTTGGTGAAGGAGATACTCTTTTTATTAATACATCAAAGCCATTTAGATATGGGGATGAATTTACTTTGTCTACAACAATGCCAAGCATCAATCAATCAATAACTTCTGATGCTTTATCAGATATAAGAGTTGTTCCAAATCCTTATGTAGCAGCAACAGTTGCAGAATCTTCTCTACCACCTGGTATTTCAAGTGGAAGAGGTGAGAGGAAAGTTGAATTCCAAAATGTTCCAACTGATGCAGTGATTAAAATATATAATATTAGAGGTCAGCATATAGTAACATTAAATCATGATGGTAATATTTATGATGGTTCAGTATCGTGGAATTTAAGAACAAAAGAAAATATGGATATAGCATATGGAGTTTATTTATATGTAGTAGAATCTAGTTTAGGTATGAAAAAAGGTAAGATTGCAATAATAAAATAATGATAAAAATTATATATATATTATTCATTGCAAGTTTAACTTTTGCTTCTCAATCTAAAGTTGGAACAACTGCTGCNCCTTTTTTAGGTATTGGTGTTGGNTCAAGAGCAATGGGAATGGGNGGNGCATTTACATCCATGTATGATGANCCAAGTTCTGCTTATTGGAATCCAGGATCTATTGCACATTCAGTTAAAAATAAATTTCAAATTACAAATGCTAATTGGCTTTTAGATACTAACTGGCTTTATGGATCTGGTGTTTACAAATTAGACTATAGAACAACTGTTGCAGCAAACTTCTTTTATTTAGATTATGGTCAAGAAGAAATAACAACTTTATACGATCAAGATGGTACAGGTAATTATTGGTCAGCNTATGANTTTTCNGCAGGTNTTTATTATGCAATGAATCTTACAGATAAATTTTCATTNGGAGGAGGTGGTAAATATATAAGGCAAACTATTTACAATGAAGGTGCTTCAACAATAGCGTTTGATTTTGGTCTTCTTTACAAAAATTCAAATGATAATTTTAGATTAGGTGTAAGTATTGCTAATATTGGTATAGANATGAATCTNGAGGGAAGTGACCTTTATTTTAATTGTGATNTAGATGAAGATAGNCAGGGAAATAATGATAATATCCCNTGTATTTTATCTACNGGTGATTATCCTTTACCTCTTTTTTACAGNGTAGGAGTATCAAAAGATATTGATGTATCTTCAAATTTATTTTTAACCAGTGCTCTTGACTGGGTTATCCCTAGCGATGANGTTGAANATTTTAACATTGGTTTTGAACTTAGTTATTATGATAAATTATTCATGAGGTTAGGTCAAAGACATATTGGGAAAGAAGATTCTGAAGAGGGTCTTACATTTGGGCTTGGTAGTAATTTTTATGTTTTTGGTATGGATGTTGATTTAAATTATACATATCANGATATGGGTATTTTTGGATACATGCCTTATTTTGAATTTATATTTAACTTTTAATGATGAAGAAAATTTTATTTAGTTTATTTTTATCTTTTGCTCTGCCACTATCAGTAACTTTTCAAGTTGATATGCAGGAGCAGTTTGTTTCAGGTAATGGTGTACATTTGGCTGGTGCTGATACACTTGCCCAAGTATCATTTGGTACTTATCAAGACAGTCTGGTTGCACCTTGGACACCAGATCAACTAGTGATGGAAGATGTTGATTTTGATGGAGTTTACTCTATTACTTTGGAACTTGAAGAAAATACAGTATATGCTTATAAGTTTTTAAATGGATTTGAGTATGAGCTTGCTAATTTAGATGATCGAATTTTACAAACAGTCACTGATGATATTATAATTGATATTGTGTGTTACGATAAAAATGAGGCTTGTGAGGAAATTGATAATTCATTAGTTCAAGTTGTATTTACAGTAGATATGCAACAAGAGGTTATATCAGAAAATGGAGTTGGACTACTTGGTACAAACACAGATTTCACAAATTTTGGATTTGATGTTGATACAGGTGAACCTAATGCTCCATATGATCCATCAACATTAATACTTACAGAGGTTGAAGAAGATGTGTATTCTATTACACTTTTGCTTGAACCAGGTGTTTCATATTCATATAAGTTTGTCAATGGTAATGATTGGGGTGGTGTTGAGGTTGCTGATCGTTCTGTAGTTGTATCTGAGGTTACAGGTTATATATTAAATGAAACATGCTATGGCTCTGATGAAGACTGTCCTGAATTTACAACTTTTATAGATAATTTAACTTTTAGAACAGATGTATCAAATGCTATTACCAACAATGGATTTGAGCTTGGTGATACGCTTATAGTTAGATGGGGGTATGGTGAAACTCAAGCTATAGAAAGACAAGATACTCTAAGCTTACTTCCTTTTTCATACACTTATAAAATCGATATTGATAGTGTAAATGTTTCTCAGGAAGCAGGCCTTTATTATCAGTATTACAAGCTTCTTGAAAACAATGATTTAAGAGAAATATTCTTTAATTTTTCTTATGAGGGTGAAGATGTTGTTTTAGCAGAAAGACGTTTTTATCCATTTCAAGATTTAACAGATTTTTCAGATATAGTTATTGATGATACGCAGGATTCAAATGTTGATGATAGGAGAATGCCCGTCTTTTTAAATACTGATCCAATTGGTGCTGAAACACTGGTAACATGGACGGTTGATTTAAGTCCAGCTTATTATCAAATTATGGCTGGAGATACGCTTTTTGATATTCAGGGAACAGCAGATGTCTATGATGTTGACAGTTTGCTTACCTGGGGTGTTTGGTTGAATGGACCTGCTTCAACGCCAGCAAATGGTGTAACATGGTCTCAGTGGGGACTTACGCTTCAAGGAACAACATCTAAAAAAATGTGGGATGATGGTTCAAATGGTGATGAAGTTGCTAACGATAAAATTTATACATTACAATTAACTTATGATGAAGCAGCTCAAGTAGGTCAAGAGTTTAAGTTTGGAATTAAAGGTGGTGATAATGAATCATCNTANGGNCTNAATCATTATGAGAATATNAATGTGCAAGATCCAAATATACATGTTTACTTTGGATCTATAAATCCTATTTTTTATGATGCATGGGATTTTGATTTAAATGAACCAATCATTAGTGAACAATGCACAACCTCTGATTTGAACAACGATGGTATAGTTAATGTTGTTGATATTATATCAGTGGTTAATATCATTATTGGAACAATTACTCCATCAGACTTGCAACAATGTGCTGCAGATGCAAATCAAGATGGTGAGATTAATGTGGTTGATGTTATAAGCATGGTCAATCAAATTATTAACCTCTAAAATTCACTTTTTTACCGCAAATTTTAACTTTTTAGTATCTATTTTAACTTTTTTAATATAGTTTTTTAATTTTTATAAATTATTTCACTTTTTTAACTTGCTAATATTTTTTGTACTTCCTATATTTGAAGACCCACTTCGTGCGTAAAAAATATAGATTTAGTTTTAATTTTAAACAACTTCAAGGAGGAGTATGATGTTTAGTCATTTTCGTATTTTATTAATTTCAACAATAGTATTATCTTTTGGCTTTTCAACAACATTGTTAAATGTTGATTTTGAAACTGAAGGATCAGGCTATACAGCTTCATCTACTGAAGGATCAGGTTTTACAGATGTTTTCAATAGATCTAATCCTGATTTGGGTGGTAATAGTACATTTTTATGGGCATTTGAAGATTTAAGTGTTGAAGATCCAACGCTATCTTTAGATCAAATAAATGTCTCTGGGTATGATTCTTTTTCATTCTCTATTGATTTATTAGCTCATCATTATAATGATTGGGATCCGATAAATGGTGAAGATAATTTAAAAATTTATTATTCTTTAGATGGTGGTGATTGGCAAAACTTAATGTGGGTTTTACCTTTAAGTAATGGTACTGACCAATATAATGAGCCAGCAGCTTTAGATACTGATTTTGATGGTGAGGCTGAATGCGATTATAAGTTACCTTCATTATCACTGGGAACTGGTGGAGCTGGATGTGTTATTGATAATAATCTTTTTCAAACTTTTACTGCAAACGATATTGTATTAAATGCAAATCAAACGCTTGATATTAAGTTTGAATTTTTAAATTTTACTTCAACAGATGAAGGAGGTTATTTAGATAATATTGTTGTTACTGGTACACTTCCTGCTGGTGCTACTTGTGATGATATGTCGGCATGTAATTATGGTTCAGCAGGTGCTTGTACATTTCCTGGTACAAATGAAGATTGCTCTGGTAATTGTTTAGATGGTTACCCTGCTGATTGTAACGGAGATTGCGGTGGAACAGCAGTAGTTGACTGTGCAGGTACTTGCGGAGGTTCTGCTGTTGTTGGTGGTTGCGATAGTACTTGTGGTTCAACAGCTGTTGAAGACTGTGCCGGTACTTGTGGCGGAACAGCAGTTTATGATTGCTCTGGAGTATGTGGTGGAACAGCTACATTTGACAGTTTTGGTTTATGTGGTGGAGATGGAACTACTGCTGCAAATGTATTTTTCTCAGAAGCTGCTGAAGGTTCGAGTAATAATAAATACTGGGAAGTTTATAATGCATCAGATTCTGCCGTTGATTTAACTTACTACTCGTTATCATCTTGCAGCAATGGATGCGATGTAGATAATACATGGGACTATACAGGTAATGCATTACAAGGTGTTGTTGCTGCAGGTGATGTAATTGTATTTTGCCATAGCAGTATTCACTCATCTATAGCTCCATCTTGTGATATCTTGTTAGGTTGGCAGTGGTTTGGTAATGGCGATGATGCTTATGGTTTAATAGATTCAAGTGGAAATACTTTAGACATTGTTGGTGATCAGCTAGGCGATCCAGGAGATGGATGGAATGTTTGTGGTGTTGCATCTGCTACAGAAGATCATACTTTAGTTCGTAAGTCATCAGTTACATCAGGTAATACTGACTGGGCAGTTTCTGCAGGTACTAATGCAGATGATTGTGAATGGTTGGTAGAAGATAGACCAACAGCTAGCTATACTCCAACAACAATGGGAAATCATACCATTGATGTTGTTGGTTGTATGGATTCAACAGCTCAAAATTATGATGCAAATGCTACAGTTCAATCTTACAATGAGTTTGGAACATCTTTGTGTGTTTATACCGGATGTTCTGATATTCCTGATAACGATCCAAATAATCCAGGTTCTCAAGGTTGTTTCTATAGTGATGGTACATCAGCTGGCTGGGGAACCGCAGTTGGAGATGGATGGTGGAATTGTCTTGATTGGGGCGGTTCAGTTTGTGGATTAGCTCAGGTAGTTTTTGAACTTGATCTACCAAGTGATGTAACAGGAACTCCTCATGTTCAAGGTACATATAATGGATGGTGTGGTACATGCTCAAATGTGATGGATGATACTGATGGTGATGGAATTTGGAGTCATACTCAATATTTTTCAACTGGTGAAACAGTTCAATATAAGTATTCTATAGGTGCTTGGGTTAGCCAAGAAGATGTGCCTTCTGATTGTGGAGTATTTAATAATGAGAATGCTTACAATAGATCATTTACCGCAGGAGATGCTAATACATCTACAACACTAGCTTCATGCTGGAGTAGTTGTGAGAGTACTTGTCCATTATCTTGTGCTGATCAAGGACTGGTTTTATGTGATTTAGATGGTAGTTGTGAATCTAATGCTGATGATTGTCCTCAGCCTGTTCCTGGTATAACTTTTGATGGAACTTTTGGTGGTTCAACTATGGATATTCAAACAGGTGAGTATTCTGTACCAACTGGATCTCAGAGCTGGGCTGGATTTGCAAATCAAGATGAAACTATTTATCCACTTTCTTTTGCAAACGGTGGTCAAATAACTTTTAATGCTTCAACAGCTTCTGGTGGCGATGCAAGTGTTTATTTTAGGTTAGAAGATAATCCCCATCCTAATGTAAATGTTAGTTATAATTTAGATCCTGTTACAATAAGTGGAAGTACATTAACTGCTTATACAGTAACTATACCTTCTTATGGTGCTCAAACATTTAATTCATTCTTATTTTATGTAACTACTCTTGATGAAACTGTAATAGTAAGAGATGTTGCAGTTACAGCAACTTCTGTGCCATCATTAGTAACGTTTGATATTGATGGAGTAGACGGTTGTGGAAGAGTAAATGTACATGGAAGTTTTCCAGATGCTGATGGAAACTCTTGGTCAGGTTGGAATGCTCATCTAGATTCTAATATGCAGGCAACAGTACCTGAGGGTGATTGGGAATTTGTTCTTTTGTGTGTAGATGATTCTGTAGATGGCTGGTGGAATGATATCTATGGTAATTCAACATTTATCAATCCACCAAGTGGTTCTAGCTGTGAAGTTGCTAATACAGCAAACTATGGGTTTACAGTTGATGGATCGGGAAATGATATGACTGTATCGATTTGTGCTGGTACATGTGAAGATGATTGTCCTCATACTTGTGCTGATTTTTCAGCTGGAACATTTTCATTAGCTCAAGATGATAATGGTGAATATACTTTGTCGGCCTCTGGTACAGACTGGTCAATTGATCAGTGTGGTAATTATGCTGCGGCTGATGCATCCACCCCTGTTGCAGATGTTTATTTTACAGCTGATTGTATTATGACTAGTACTGATTACAATGGTAGCGTGTCATTATCATTAAGCTTAGCTAGCTTGGCAGATGATGGGAGTGCAGCAGGTACAGTTACCCTTCTTGGTACGAATATTGGTGTTGATTTCTTTGCATCTGTAACAGGTTCTGTTGCAGATACTTCTACTCTTCCTGCACTATCAGGTAGTTTAGATGCATTTAGTTCTGGTTCTACTGAAGATTGTGCAGTTGCAGCTTTCTGTGGTGACTCAACTTGCGATGCTAATGAAGATTGTTCTTCATGTCCAACAGATTGTGGAGCGTGTCCGCCTCCAGAATATTCTGTAACATTCAATATTGATGGTTTAGACGATTGTGTTTATGCAAGTATTACTGGTAACTTTGGTGATTCTCAATGGAATGGCTGGGGAACAGCATTATGTGACGAAGGAGCTGGGACTGCTTGTTTAGATACTAATTCAGCAACAGTGTCTTTACCAAGTGCTAATTATGAATATCAAGTTGTATGTGTACCAAATGGTACGCAAGGAGAGTGGTGGAATGATATATCAGGAGGTTCTTGGCATCAGTATGCTTCTACTGTGAATTCAGGTGATTGTTGGAACGGAAATGGTGAATTTCCTAATTATGCATTTACTGTTTCAGATGCAGATTTATCTGTTACACACTGCTTAGGTACTTGTGATGCTACATGTCCGGTTCCATCTGTTTGTGGTGATGGAACTTGTGACAGCGATGAAGATTGTAATTCATGTTCATCTGACTGTGGTGCTTGTCCTGTTGAGTATTCAGTAACATTTAATATTGATGGTCTAGATGATTGTGTTTATGCAAGTATTACTGGTAATTTTGGTGCTTCACAATGGAATGGCTGGGGAACAGCATTATGTGATGAGGGAGCTGGAACTGCTTGTTTAGATACTAATTCAGCAACAGTGTCTTTAACAAGTGCTAATTATGAATATCAAGTTGTGTGTGTACCAAATGGTACTCAAGGAGAGTGGTGGAATGATATATCAGGAGGTGCTTGGGCCCAATATGCTTCTACTGTGAATTCAGGTGATTGTTGGAACGGAAATAGTGAATTTCCTAATTATGCATTTACTGTTTCAGATGCAGATTTATCTGTTACACACTGCTTAGGTACTTGTGATACTACTTGTCCTAGTAGTGATCTTTGCGCAGATGTAACTTGTGATACTGGCTTTTCATGTGATTCAGCAACAGGAACATGTGTTGCAGATCCACTGCCATCTCTTGTAACATTTGATATAGATGGTATGGATGATTGTGGATTTGTTAGCATTCATGCAAATTTCCCAGATGTAAATGGAAACGTATGGTCTGGCTGGGGTGCACATACTGATACAAATATGCAAGCAACAGTTGCTGCCGGTGATTGGGAATTTGTTATATTATGTGTTGATAATACAGTTGATGGTTGGTATAATGATATATTTGCAAATTCAGTAATTATAAATCCTCCAAGCGGATCTGATTGTGAAGTTGATGGAACGGCCAATTATGGTTTTACTGTAGATGGTGTAGGTAATGATATGACAGTATCCTATTGTGCTGGTTCTTGCGATGCTGATTGTCCTGCTCCTGCAGATTTATTCTTCTCTGAATATGGTGAAGGATCAAGTTATAATAAGTATCTAGAGATTTACAATGGCTCAGACTTTGATGTAAGTCTTGATGATTATATGAGAGTTAACTGTTCAAATGGATGTGATGATTGGGAATATGATGCTGATTTTACATCAGGAGCAACTATTGCAGCTGGAGATGTCTATCTTTTATGTGATAGTGGCATATGTGATGATACTGGTGATTGTGGATTTTTCCCAGCAGAACATTGCGATCAAACAGGGGCTCTTTATTTTAATGGTGATGATGCACAAGGTTTAGTTTATAAAAAATCACCTGTAACTTCAGTTACTTTAGATGTTATTGGAGCCATAGGAGCTGATCCTGGAAGTGGATGGAGCGTTTCAGGTGTATCTAATGCAACTAAAGATAAGGTTCTTGTAAGAAAAAATAGTGTCACATCTGGAAATGCACTTTGGTTTGATAATATGGGTCCTGGACCTGATGGTATTATGAATGATGATCCAGATACTGCAGATGTTGATGAGAGTGCAGATAATGTAGTACTAGAATCTGGATCAGCAGGATCTGATTTTGCATCATCTGAATGGTATGTTTTTGACAACCAAGATTGGACTTATGTAGGTTCACATCCTCATTCAACATTAGTACCAGGATGTACTTCTTCATACGCATCTAACTATAATGCAGATGCAACAGTAGATGATGGTTCATGTCAATACACATATGTAGATGTTACATTTGCACTTGATATGACTTTCGAGGGAGTAGTTGGAGATATTAAAGTTAAAGTTCATGGTCAATATGATTCTTGGCAAATTATGGATGATTCAGATGGAGATTTAACATTTACTACGACATTATCTTTACCACTTGGAGGTACATATGAGTATAATTTCAATGATAGTAATGGTAGTGGCTATGAGTCAGGTAGTGCTTTTGATGGAGATTGTGGAACAGGTAACTACGGAAATAATAGAACTGTGACTGTTACTGACGATGATGGTGATTCAGCGATGATTCTTGATTCAGTTTGTTGGGAATCATGTAGTCCATGTCCTGATTTAGTTCCAGGTTGTACTGATTCTACCGCTGTAAATTATAATGATTCAGCAAATACTGATGATGGATCATGTTTAACTGAATGGCCTACACCAGATAATGTATTTATATCTGAGTATGCTGAAGGTTCAAGCAATCATAAATATTTAGAAATTTATAATGCGACCGATGCAGCTGTTGATTTATCTTGGTATACATTATCCTCATGTAGTAATGGTTGCGCAGGTACTGATTCTACTGGTTATACATGGGATTATCCTGATAATGTTATATTAGAATATTCAGATGGTACAAGTTCATTAGCCTCAGGTGATGTATTTGTAGTGTGCCATGGTTCAGCTGATGCTATTATCTTGGCTGAATGTGATAAAACGTTTACTTATTTAAGTAATGGTGATGATACTTATGCGCTAACTCAAGCAGGTAGCGGAACAATAGTTGATATGATTGGTACTTTGGGTCAAGATCCTGGAAGTGGATGGGATGTTGCTGGAGTTACTAATGCAACTAAAGATCATACTCTTGTTAGAAAGTCTACAGTTACTTTAGGTAATGGTGGACAATGGGAAGCTTCCGCTGGTTCTGAGCCATCAGATTCTGAATGGGTTGTTTTAGATCAAAATGATTGGACATATGTAGGCTCGCACAATACTTGTTCAAGCGATAGTTGTTCTTCATGGGAATCATGCGGTGAGTTAAGTTCTGTATGTGAATGTGCAGGAGGCGATGGAAATGTAAATGGAACTGGAGATATTAATGTAACTGATGTTGTTGCGTTGGTTTACTTCATTCTTGGATGCGGCAGTGATGTATCATGTTTTACAGATGAACAGGTTTGTAGAGGTGACTTAACTGGCGATGGATTAGTAAATGTTGGTGATGTTATTAGCTTAGTTAACTTAATC
>NZPQ01000030.1 GCA_002693365.1 Fidelibacterota bacterium | reverse complement strand
CAAATATTTTAACATTTGTAAATAACATAAACACCATTGAAGGTGGAACCCATCTTGCTGGTTTTAAAACAGCTCTAACAAGGTCTTTAAACCAGTATGCTAATAAAAATAACCTAATTAAAACTAAAAAGAATGAAAATATTTCCCTAAGTGGTGATGATGTGAGAGAAGGTATTACAGCTGTTTTATCTATAAAAGTTCAAGAGCCTCAATTTGAAGGACAAACAAAAACAAAGCTGGGTAATGGGGAAATAAAAGGGGTTTGTGATTCTATTATAATGGAAGGTCTATTAGATTTTCTTGAAAGAAATCCAGATATTGCAAAAACAATTATTTTAAAAGCAGAAAATGCAGCAAAAGCAAGAGAGGCTGCAAAAAGAGCTAGAGAGCTTGTAAGAAGAAAGAGTGTTTTAGATATTTCTGCTTTACCAGGAAAACTGGCAGACTGCTCTGAAAAAGATCCAACGCTCAGCGAATTATACATTGTTGAGGGAGATTCTGCTGGAGGATCAGCAAAACAAGGAAGAAACAGAAGATATCAAGCCATTTTACCATTAAGAGGAAAAGTTATTAATTCTGAAAAAGCAAGAATAGACAAGCTTTTAAATAACAATGAAATACAAACCCTTATAACTGCTTTTGGAGCAGGCTTTGGAGGGGACGGTGGAGAAGAAGGAGAAACCTCAGCAGGAGACTTTAATCTCGAAAAACTAAGATATCATAAAATTATAATAATGACAGATGCGGATGTAGATGGATCTCATATAAGGACTCTATTGTTAACCTTTTTATATAGAAAAATGCCAGAACTTATTATGGGTGGTTATGTATATATTGCTCTTCCACCGCTTTATAAAATTGTAAAAGGAAAAACTGAAAAATGGGTCTATACTGATCAGGAAAAAGATAAAGTTTTAGAAGAATATAAAGAGGCTAGTCAAAAAATTGATATTCAAAGATATAAAGGTTTAGGTGAAATGAACGCCGAGCAATTGTGGGAAACCACTATGAATCCAGAAAACAGAACCCTTTATAAAGTAACCTTAGAACAACTTAAAGATCCCAATAAAGTTTTTTCAGATTTAATGGGAGATGATGTAGAGCCCAGAAGAGATTTTATATTAAAAAATGCAAAATATGCAACAAATGTAGATATTTAAAAAGTGGAAGAAGAATTTAAAAATCAAAATATATTAGGAAGAGACCTTGTAGATGAGATGGAAGAGTCATATTTATCTTATGCAATGTCTGTTATTATTAGCCGCGCTCTTCCAGATGTTAGGGATGGGCTTAAGCCTGTACACAGAAGAGTTTTGTATGGAGCCTCGGGAATCGGAGCACAGTGGAATAGAAAACACAAAAAAAGCGCAAGAATAGTTGGTGAAGTTATAGGTAAGTACCACCCCCATGGAGACCAGTCTATTTATGATTCTCTTGTAAGAATGGCGCAGCCATGGTCTTTGCGCTATTTATTAATTGATGGCCAGGGCAACTTTGGGTCTGTTGATGGAGATGGAGCAGCCGCGATGAGATATACTGAGGCAAAAATGTCAAAAATTGCCTCAGAAATGCTAAAAGACATAGAAAAAGAAACAGTTTCATATCAACCAAACTTTGATGACAGCTTGGAAGAACCAACTGTTTTGCCTGCTCAAATACCAAATCTTTTAATGAATGGTTCAGAGGGAATTGCCGTAGGAATGGCAACAAAAATACCTCCCCACAACCTTAAAGAGCTTGTTTCTGGTCTAATTGCCTTATTAGACAATCAACAAATAACAAACGAAGAACTATTTGAAAACCATGTTAAGGGGCCTGATTTTCCAACAGCAGGGTTTATTATGGGTATTGATGGGGTAAAAGAGGCATATACAACAGGAAGAGGCAGGGTTGTGATGAGAGGGCGCGCCTCTATTGAAGAAAAAGATAATGGAAAAGAAGTTATTATTATTAATGAAATTCCGTATCAAGTAAACAAATCTAATCTTATTGAAAAAATTGCGCACCTAGTAAGAGATAAAAAACTAGAAGGGATTTCTGATTTACGAGACGAGTCAGATAAAGATGGTATGAGAATTGTTATAGAGTGCAAAAGAGATGCTATAGCAGAAATAATTTTAAACAATCTTTATAAGTTCACTCAATTACAGGAAACTTTTGGAATAATAATGCTTGCTATTGTTAATGGTGTTCCTAAAGTAATGTCACTAAAAGAGGTGTTGGGAGAATTTTTATCTTTTAGAAGAGAAATTATAATAAATAGAACAACTTTTGATTTAAATGAAGCAGAAGCAAGGGCCCATATTTTAGAGGGACTTAAAAAAGCACTAGAGTCAATAGATGAAATTATATCATTAATTAAAAAATCTAAGAACCCAGAGGAAGCAAAAGAAAAACTTGTGAACAATTTTAAGTTTTCTTTGGCTCAATCAAAAGCTATTTTAGATATGAGGCTTCAAAAGCTAACTTCCCTTGAAATAGGAAAGTTGATTGAAGAGCTTAATGATCTTAACAACCAAATTNTTTACTATAAAAAAGTATTAGAAAGCCATGANGAGCAAAGNANNATTATAAAAAAAGAACTTGAAGANGTNTCTAATAAATATGGAGATGAAAGAAAAACAGAAATAATACCNGTAAGCGGAGATTTNTCNATTGAGGATATGATTGCAGATGAAGACATGGTTGTAACAATTAGCCACAATGGATANATTAANAGACTTCCCGTGTCAACGTGGAAAACACAAAACAGGGGTGGAAAAGGGATGAAAGGAGCAAACACAAAGCAGGATGATTTTGTTGAACACCTTTTTGTAGCNTCTACCCATAATACGATGTTATTTTTTACAGACACAGGAAAATGTTACTGGTTAAAGGTCCATCAAATCCCNCAAGCCTCAAGAACATCTCAGGGAAGAGCAATAATAAACNTAATAGGCTGCGGCACAGATGACAAGGTNAANGCTTTTGTNTCNGTGAAAGAGTTTACAGAAGAACAAGAAGTTATAATGTGCACAAAAAAAGGNCTCATTAAAAGAAGCAAGCTTATGTTGTATAGCAAGCCAAGAAAAGGTGGAATNTATGCGATTGAAGTAAATGAAGGAGATGAGNTAATTCAAGCAAAGCTTAGCTCAGGAGACCAAGATGTTTTATTGGCAACAAACAATGGCAAGTCAATTAGATTTAATGAAAATCAAATTAGATCAACNGGNAGAAAAACAAANGGNGTCACCGGNATACGAATGTCGTTTAAAGATGANTATGTGATTGGTATGCTTGTTGTTAANCGAGANGGNCAAGTNNTGGTTGTNTCAAGCAAGGGTTTTGGTAAAAGAAGCTTNTTAGAACAATANAGAGAGCAACAAAGAGGCGGNAAAGGAGTTTNTACACTAAAAGCNAACGATAAAACAGGAAAACTTATTTCAATTTTAGANGTTGTAGANAATGACGATCTAATGATTATAACAGATGGTGGAATTATGATTAGACAATCAATTAATAAGCTAAATATTATTGGTAGAAATACCCAGGGAGTAAAGCTTTTAAAATTAGGAGAAGACTCTCAAATTGCATCTGTTACAAAAGTTATAAAAGAAGATGATGAGGGTGAAGAAAAAGAAGAATTAAAAAACCCTGAAAAGAAACCTTCTGAAGAAAGCGAAGATTAATAAAAGCATGGATAAAAAGGCTAGGCCTTTAATAAATATTGCGGCGCTAGAAAAAGTTAGAAAAACAATAAAAACAGAAGCCAGCTCTAAAATAATCCCAAAAATTATAGCAGTAACAAAAACAAGACCAATTGAAGCGGTCAGAGCAGCATTAAAAGAAAATCTTTTCATTATTGGTGAAAACCAAATTCAAGAAGCCGAACAAAAGTTTTTAAAAAACACAAAGATTAGAGAAAAAGTAGAATTACATCTTATTGGTAGCCTTCAATCAAACAAAGTAAAAAGAGCTATCAATTTGTTTGATGTAATTCAAACAGTAGATTCAATTAAATTATTAAAAAAAATAAACAACCAAGCAGAAAAAATCAAAAAAAAGCAAAAAGTTTTTATGCAAATAAATATTGGTAGAGACAAAAACAAAAGGGGTTTTGGTTCAGAAGAAATTTTTGAAGCATGCAAAGAGGCAAGAAAATTAAAAAACATAGAAGTTAGAGGTTTAATGACTATATTGCCTTTTGGAAAAACAAAAAAAGAAAACAAAAAACTTTTTACGGAGACAAAAATAATACAAGAAAAAATAGAAAAAAATTATATTTTATCTTGCAAGGAAACATCAATGGGAATGAGCGGAGATTATATAGAAGCTGTAAAATCCGGGGCAACACTTATTAGAATAGGGAGCGCTTTCTTTGGACCAAGATAAATATTTTTTTATCAATAGGGACCTTGAAAAACAATATACAGACAGGCAAAACATGTTTTTCTTTCAAAACATAAATAAACATCTTATTGAAAAAATCATAAGCTTAGATAAGTCAATAAAAATTATAATCATTGATAAGACCTTTTGTTTAAAAACGCCGGAATCTAAAAAGTTTTATGTTAATAACCACGTTAATAAGTCTGGTGAAAACCCGCTAAGAGGAAAACAAGAAATAGCACTGTCTCCATTTTTTGATATTACATCTCTTTATTTGCAAAACAAAAAAGGGATTATTTCCACGGGGCTAGGAAAAAAATATTTAGGTGAAAGAANCAAANANAAATATCCTTCAACACACCTNGTCTCTATNGCAATATTGTGCAAAGCCCTTGGGTTTAANAAAATAGAAGGGCAGCTTATAAATGTTTTTGAATAGCNNTTTCTANTTCTGNTACGGACCTAAAAACAGGAAAGCCTGTTTGTTTTAATCTTTTATAAGTACAGTGCCCATAGCTAACAAGAAAACAATCAATGTTAAGGCCTGTGGCAACCTCTGCATCATGCTCAGTATCACCAATAAAAATAGTTTTTTTATAGTTTTTAAAATGTTTATNAAAAACTTCTTTTGCCATTTTTACTTTGCTAGCGGCCTTATAGTTCTGTATTCCGTAAGTAGCAACGAATAAGCTCTCTAGACCATAATAATTAACAGCCTTGCTTAAGAGCTTGTTTTCTTGTGCAGAAACAACAATCTGCGGAACACCACGAAGGTGAAGTTTGGTCAAAAAAGTCTTTACCTCTCCAACAAGAGAAGGTTTAAACATTTCTTCTTTATATCTTTTTATAAACTCAAGACTTAGTTCATCAAAAGATTTTTTTGAAAATTGAAAACCAAGTAGTTTATAGTAGCTTTTAACAGGAAAGGTAAAAAATTCTCGATATTTTTTAGAGTTTATAAGGGGTAGGCTTCTTTCTGCTAAAAACTCGTTCATAATTTTTATGAAAACAGATGCATCGTCAACAATTGTTCCATTCCAATCCCAAATTACAGCGAGATCAGTTTTCATTTTTAGTAAGATTTCTTAACATTTCGTAAGTATAAATACCATCATGGTGACCATCTGCCCAAAAAAGACGAACTCCATAAAGACCAACCTTTTCAAATCGAAGCAAAAGATAGGAATTTTCGGATAAAGCGCGCTTACCTTTATAAACATTTCCAAAAACATCTTTTTCACCAGAACAAAAAGCACACGGACAAAGTTTTCTTAGTTTTTTAAGACTAATAACCCCGGATGTTTGATCATCCCATGCAATAGCTAAGTCGCTCATAAAAATTGATATAGTGGTAATCTTCATATAAATAAAAAGTATTTATTGTTTTAATTGATAGAAAATACCACTAAATTTATTATAATTTTATTTAATAAATGAACTTCATAAAATTAATATTTATTATTTTTATAATAAACGGCCTTAGTGGCCAAGCCATTGCGACCCCAAAAACAATTAAGCCTTTAGTTCAAATTAACAATATTAGCCCGGAGTCTTCTGTCTCTTTTATTGGAGTGGAACAAGGAGAAATATCAGAAGTTGCCAAACTTTATGATATAAATAAAAACAATGTTATTATGCCCCTTGAAAAAACGTTTAGTGTAAAGGCCTGTGTNCAAGAGGGATGTGCAAGTTATTTTTCAGGCGGACACTACGGAGATATTACTGGAGAGGGAAAACCAGAACTTATATTGCTGATAACAAACCCTTCATATGGAACCCAAGTTTTAATATGGGAAACAAAAGAGAATGGCTCTTTTTCTATGCTAGAAAAACCATATTTAATTAACAGCAACAAAAGCTCATCCGAGGCAATAAACTCTTTTTTAGATACAATTTATCCAGATAAAGACAAGGANCTTGTTATAAGNCTTGGCAGCCCAGATAGAAAGGTTGTTATATTAAATTATGATGGTAAAATTTCATCAAAGACCATAGCTGAGGANTTTTTAGAAAANACTGTTGGGCCACTTGTTTTAAAACTTGAAGATTTTAACAATGATAACTTAAAAGATATTTATATTCTAAATAACGGAATACAGAAAGAAGAGCAAACCTATTTTTCTCCAGAACACCTTGCAAAAGATAAAAAGACAAATGCAAAACAAGAACTATATAAAGACCTCTTGTTTTATAATACAGACAATCAGAAAATAAAGATAAGCCTGCTTAAAGATGGAACTCTGTATATCCCTGCCTGGGAAAAAGAAATAAGGCTCTCGCTTTCAAACGTAACCAATCTTTTAAAAATAAACGGAGATACTCTTTTGACATTAAATAGCAAAGGAGATATTGGGAAATATTTAATAAAAAACGATGAAGAAACAATTGATGAAGTAACAATAATAAAAAACAAATTTAGACAAACAGGCTATGACAAAGTAGAGTTTTTAATATTACAAGACGAACGAATTATCTTAAGTCACAATAAAAACCCGGAAATAATAATAGAAAATCTATATGAAAAAGAAGAAATAGTTACAAAAAACACAAAAGCAGAAGAAAGAAGCAGGGAAAACATTCAAGAAATAGGTTCGGTTCAAGCAGAAAATCAAACGCCAAATAAAACACTAGATATTAATGGACCAATCACAAGAGTCTACAACAATCAAAACAATACAGAGGCGCCAAGTCTTGCCGCTATAAAAAAACTAGATCAGGACACTATTTTTGTAAATACAGGAGAGTTAACCTCTATTAAGATTGACTTTAATTCTGANTATGAATTTTTAGACTTAGAAGAAATAACAACCCCAAACAATATGAGCTTAGATGTTTCCTCTTTGTCTTTTTTGTGGACACCACAAAAAACGGACGCAGGCTATAATAAGCTAAGATATATTATGTCATATAATAAAAATAAGAGCCTAACAAAAGTTGAAGAAAATGGAAAAATCAAACTGAGAAAAAACTTTGAGAAAACACAAACAGAATATAGTTATGTTATTTTTGTTAATTCACCACCAGAAATTAAAATAGAAAAAAAAGACTATACTATACAAGAAGACAGAGAGCTTATTGTTCCAATTTATATTAGTGATGTTAATAGCGAGCAAAATCTTTCGCTAGACTTTAGCCCAGAAGAACTTGAAAAAGCCTACGTTTCAGATAGAAAGTTTTATTGGACACCCAAAAAAATTAATTATGGCAAAAACAACATTACATTTAAAGTTAGCGATGGATATGTAAACAGTTATGAAAATATTAGCGTTTTTGTTGATACAACAAAAGCAGTGCTTCAGTTTGAACAAGAGCTTATAACCACAGTTAATAAAGAGTTTATACATCGATTAGCTGTTTTGCCAGGAACTCAGCTTGAGGTATTAAAAGGACCTGAAAATCTTAGAATTTCTAAAGATGGAACAATTCACTGGATTCCAACTTATCCAGAATTGGGAGACCATTTTATACAAATAGAAATTAAGGAAAAAAACCAAACATCCTTATATGAAATGAAAGTATTTGTTAATGCCGAGCCAGTTATATCTTATCGGCCAGACCTAATAGAGTATGTTGATTTAAATGAAGAGTTTATTTTTAATTGTAAAAGCTTTGATCAAAATATTGATCAAAAGTTATTTTGGAGCTTAAAAGGCCCTACTGGAATGACCAATAACAATGGGTCTATTCAGTGGAAAGCAACCCAAGAAGATTATATTTTTTATGCCTTATCTTTAACAGACAACATAGATACAACTGTGTTTAACGGAGCTATATATGTTAATGATAAACCAAAAATAGCAAGCATTCCTCCGCAATACATAAAGCTGGGAGATACACTAGTTTATAATATTGAAGTCATAGACAAAAACAACGCAAGCCCATTTAATATGCAAGAAGATAACGACCATATTTATTATTTAGACCAGGCACCAAAAGGAATGATACTCCAAGGTAGTCAGATTACCTGGATACCTAGTGCGACAGATATTGGGCCAAATCAAATTAAAATAAGTGTTTCAGATGGTATAGAGCCTGCTGAGCAAAGCTTTACATTGTTTGTAAACGACCAGCCAACGATAACAAGTATTAATGAGCTTAAAATACAACTAGGAGATACTCTTCACCACTTTATAAAGGCACAAGATGCCAACCCCCTTTCAAGACTAACCTATGGTATTAATTCAGATCTAGATACCATGACCCTGAATGGAAAAACAGGAGAGATTTTTTGGGCACCAAGAGATAACGACCTAGGCAAACATAAAATAGAAGTAAGTGTTTCAGATGGTTTTGACTTAAGCAAAGATGTGCAAACAATAAATATATTAGTTTATAAAAGCCCCGAGTTTCAGTTTCAGTCTTTACCAGAAGCATATGCCGGAACAGAATATAAATTTTATTTAAAAGCTGTCGACATGTTTTTAAATAGCACCCCAGGCAAGGATGTCTTTGTTAAGATTAAAAAAACAACCCTCAATGAAATCTTTTTAGACTCATTAACACACAATCTCACAGCTTTTCCCGCATATGATGAAGTTGGTCAACAAAAAATAAGTTTTGAGCTNTTTGATTCTTTTGATAATATNATAGAAAAAGANTTTGANCTAAAAGTATTAACNAGNCCATGTGAAACTAGCGATACGNTTTATGTGGATAATCAAGAGGTTGTAAGNAGGCTTCAAAAAATTGATAAGTCAATAGTTTATGCATCAAAAAATGAAAAANTAAAGATAGGCAATGAAACATCATTGCTCGANACAATATATATAACAAAATATGATACAACAATAACGAACATTACAGACTCTATTTTTGTAGTTGTTGAGGAAAAAAAGAAAGAAGAAATTAAAGAGCTTAGCAGTAGAGAAAAAAGAAAGCTAGCAAGAAAAGCAAAAAGAGCAGCAAGGCAGGCTAAAAAACTAGCCCAAAGAACAAAAAANTTAGATGAAATTGCCAAAAATAAAGCCAATCAGAAAAAGGAACAAGAACAAAAATTGTTACAGAAAGAAACGCCACCAATAGTAAAAACTGAATATAAAAAAATAAATATAGTAAATAAAGAAACGGTAGTCGTTGAAAAAGTTTTGGCCCAAGAAGAAACAATTAAAGAAAAAGCAAACCCCACGATAGAAAAAGTTAATCAAATAAAATTTATACCAACAAATGTACCTATATTTGATGATAGTGTTTTGGGAGTCAAAACAACCTCAAACGATGCCTTTAAAAACCATAATTTTGGAATAAAAAGCATACAAACAAACCAAAAAATAAAATTTAAAACGCCAGAATTTTTAGACCAAGACATGTATTGGTACAAAAAATAAATTCCAAAAATAAATGAAAAAAGTATGTATTATCGGCGCGGGCTTGTCAGGTTTATCATGTGCACATTATTTAAAAAATAAAAATTATAGAGTAAAAATTTTTGAAAAAAACAACTTTCCTGGTGGACGAGTATATTCTGAAAAAATAAAAGGGTATACCTGTGATATCGGGTTTCAGGTTCTTTTAAATAATTATAAAGAAGTTAATAGTCTTAATATATACAAAAAGCTTAAAATGAACTATTTTAATTCAGGCGCTGAGATTTATTTTAATAAAAAACGTTACAAAGTGTATAATCCTCTATACCACCCAATTAAATTTTTAGCATCAGACTTTCTAAAAATTTTTACAATGCGGGATATTTATAAATTAATTATTTTTTTTCTATTTAATAGGGTATCTAATAAAAAAACAGGACCATATATAAAAAAGCTTTTTTCCAATAAACTTGTTAAGTTGTTTTTTTATCCTTTCTTTAAAGGGGTTTTTTTATCAGAAAACTTAGATAACGACATATCTTTTTTTAAAAAATTATTAATTAAGTTTTCAATGGGCAGAGCGGGGCTTCCTGCCGGGGGTATGATGCAGTTACCAACAGAAATTATTAAAAACTCTAATTTAAAAATTAATTTTAATAAACATTTGAAAAAAATAGAAAATAAGCAGGCTTTTTTTGAGGATGGGACATGTGAAAAATTTGATAAAATTGTTTTAGCGCTTCCTTTATCTGAAATAAACAAGATTACAAAAAACAAGGTGACAATTAAATATAATTCTAATATAACAACATATTTTGCATCATCAAAAAAAGTCATGGGGAAATCATTGCTTTTAATACCAGAAAAACAATATAAAATAAACTCAATACAGTGCCTATCAAATGTATGTTCAGGTTTTTCAAAAAAGAAGAAACATCTTTATTCGGTTTCATCTCTAGAGGTTGAAGCAACAGAAAAAGAGCTTAAATTGGAATTTCAAAAAATTACAAAAATTCCAATTACAGATATAGAAACGATAAAAACATATAAAATTAAAAAAGCACTACCAAGGCAAACAGTACAAATAGAAGACTCTTCATGTATATATTTTTGTGGTGACTGGAATACAGAGCCCTCAATTGATGGAGCTATAAAAAGCGGAAGAAAAGTAGCGGAAAAATTATAGTTAAAAAAACAGACTACAAGGCCAGCTCTCTAAAATGATTAATAGCGTAAATTTTTTTGCTTATACACTGCATTTGGCCTGAACTTAAAGATGTTTTTAGCCCAACAACATGTGCGCCTGAGTTAACTGCAGATATCAAGCCAGTTTTAGAGTCTTCGATAATTAGCGTTTCTTTTGGATCAAGGCAAAGAGATTCCATGGCCTCTAAATATGGCACAGGGCTAGGCTTTGGCCTTTTAGACTCTGTTGCTGTTATTACAAACTGAAAATAGTCATCGATATTCAAAATAGATTGTATTTTATTATAAGTGGCTCTTGTTGTATTTGTAACTAGTCCAACTTTAAATCCTTTATTTAATATATAAGATTTGAAAAAAGCCTCAAAACCACAGATATATCTAAGCTCTTTTTCCATTATTTTATGTAGATAGGTACGTATCTTGTAGCGAATATTGTCTGTAGTTTCAGAAAGCTTAAATTTTTTTATAAAAAGTGGATAAAAATCCTTATATGACAGACCCTTAAAATCACGAAGATCGCTTTTTGAAATAAAAATATTATTTTCTTCTAAATATTGAATTTGTGCTTTATCAAACAAACCTTCTGAGTCTAAAACAGTTCCATCCATATCAAACAAAATACCCTGAAGATTGTTTTTAAATATACTCATATATTCCAGT
>NZPQ01000029.1 GCA_002693365.1 Fidelibacterota bacterium | reverse complement strand
CAAGGTTGTAACCCAGATGTTGATTTCAAACTAGTTTGGAATGCTTTAGATAGTTATGAAACTGGTCTTGGTTTTGGTGATGATCCAGATGTTGATGAAGATGGTGATGGCACTGATTTTGATAGAATCTTTGGTGTTCCTTACATATCTGCAACTACATTAAACGCAGATGTTCCAGGATGTGATATTACAGGTGGAACAGCTCAGGGCAATTCATTTAACTATGCATTGGCTGGTGACATTGTTTCAACACTTGGAGATGCAGGTTGTGATGATGGTGATGATTCAACTCCTTGTTGTTCAGATGCTCCAACATATTCAGCTCAATATGCATGTGGTGAGCAAGTTGTTGCTGCATTTATAAGCGGTAATTGCTTTGGTACTGTCTTAGATGGTGTTGAAGCTGGTTGCTTAGCTCAGACTGCCGCTGGTGTTGTTGCTGCATGTGCTGCTGCTGATGGTGATGGAGATGATACTACTAATAATGGTACTCCTGCTTCATTTTCAACAGGTATGTGTGTTCAACAAGCTGGAAGTGACACCGCACAAGCTGCTTGTGATGTTTATGGATGGCAAGCTACTGTTGTATCAATATGTGAAGGTTTAGATGTAGATACAGCAACATGTACTGCTGCTGCTAGTCAAGCTGGTCCAATATTTCAAGCATATTTAGATGCTAATCCTGATTTTGCTGGAGACGAATGTGATTTACTTGCAGATCCAACATTTGCTGGTGGAGCATGTGGAACAATTGTTGGCGGTTTAGTTACTGAGACAGATTGTTCTGCTTGGGTTTCAACTTTATCAGATGGGTTCTTAAATACAACTGCTGAAGCACAAACTGGTGCAGATTGTCCTACAACTGCTGCTACTTTAGCTGCAGGTTATGCAGCTGGTGATGCTACTGCTACTGCAACTCTTGATGGTATGGCTGTTTCTGTATTAGGCCAAAGTTGTACAGACTATGGTGCTGGATTTACAGAAACTTGTTTAGAGACAAATGGTCAACCTAACTCAGTTAATGAAACAGAAATGTATTTATTAAATCCTGCAGAAGTTCCTGCAACTTATGGTTATTTTGTAACTTATAATGGTACTGTATTTCAAAGTATTGCTAATCAAGCAGCTACTGGTCCAATACCATGTGGTGACGCTGGTCTTGTAGCTTTTGATAATAGTGATCTTACTGGTGATGGCGCTGTTGATGCAGATGATATTCAAGCATTTACAGCTGGCTGTAACCCTCATTTATTAGTAGATGATTCAGATCATGATTTTGATCCTGCTTGTTTAGCTGATGGTGATGATAGTGATTGTAGTGGAAGGTTAAGATTAACATTTGAACCAACATGTGTTCCTGAAATAGAAGCACGTCAAATTGTTGCTGAATTTGTTAATTTATTAGATGTATGTGAAAATGACGGTGACGTTGATTATTCATGTGCAGCATACGATTGGAATTACAATTTCTTAGCTGATACTGACCTAGATGGTATTGATGCAGCTGATTGTGAAGCTTTTGCAGCAGCAACTGGTCAATCTTACGTTGTTAACTATGGCGCAGTGTTACCTAGTTGTGATCCTGAAGATGGTCTTACAACAAACTGTACTGACTATTCTGCTACAGTAGTTTGGAATCAAGCTTACAACATGTGCGGTGATGGTGATCCTAATGACTTAATTGATTTAGGTTCTGATGGTTTCTGTGCATTAGCTGTACCTACTGGTATGTTTGAAGAAGCATCTGTAGAAAACGGTTGCTCATCTGGTAGTATGGTTGTTGATGCTGATGGAACTACATGTGCTGAAAATGTATGTGCTGGATTCTATGCTCAACAAGGCGGTGTTCCATCTTTTGAACAAAGTTGTACTGTTGGTAATGGTGTGTTGACAGTTTCTGATGTTATTAGAATTATCAACCACATTATTGGTAATGATACAACAGGCGGTGAAAGTGTTAATCAGCTTGGTGGTGAAGCTGCATGTGCAGCAGACCTTAATGCTGATGGAAACATTAATGTTGCTGATGTTGTTCAGCTTGTAAATAATATAATCAACTCACAACCTGGAAGAGTAGCAGATGCTACTGAGGCTTCAGTTATAATTAATAATGATAAAATTGTAATTGATGCTGATGGTTATGTAGGTGGTGTTGATATGATCGTTGAATTTACTGATAACTTTAGTTTTGAACTTGCTGATGGTTTTGCAAGCAACTATGCTATCAATGGAAATAAAGCTCATATCATACTAGTTGGTGATAAAAATGGTGTATCTGAAGTATTAACAATGACTTCAGGTAAAATAGTTAGCATTGAAGAAGCTTTAGTTGTTAACTCATCTGACTTTATTACAACAAGTATTAACCAACCATCTATTTTCAGTGTTGGTGCTGCTTATCCTAATCCTTTCAACCCATCAACTAATATCTCATTAGTTCTAAATGCTAATGCAGACTTATCTGTTAAAGTTTATAACTTAACAGGTCAGTTAGTTGATGTTATTGCTGAGGGTAACTACAGTCCTAGTTCTTATAACTGGACTTGGAAAGCAGAGAACTTAGCTAGTGGTGTTTATTTTATAAAAACACAAGTTGGTTCTGATATTAATACTCAAAAAGTAATGTTATTAAAATAATTACTTTTTAATTCTATTAAAAAAGCCCCCTTTTGTTTAAGGGGGCTTTTTTTTTATTTCCTTTTATACTTAATCTCCCTTAGATTTACATCTGTATTTTGATGTATATAAAAAGTAAATATATAATTTTTATTCTTATTGCTTTTAATTGGTTATTTTCGCAATCAATTATTAAAGGGATAGTAAAAGATAGCCAAACAAAAAATCCTTTAATCGGAGCTAATGTTTTTATTGAAGAAATTGAAGTTGGAAGTCCCTCTGATGTAGATGGAGCTTATCTCATTAGTAATATACCAGCTTGTGAAACTTGCAAGTATACTTTAAAAGTTTTATATATAGGATATAAAGAATATAGTACTGAAATATTAATTGATATTGAAAAAGAATACACACTAGATTTATTTATTGATCCCTCCTCTCTTGAAGTTGAAACAACTACCGTTACTGCAAAAAAAAGAGTTGATAAAATAACAGATGCTCCTGCTTCTATAGAATTAGTAAGCGCCAAAGATATTAAGAGAGAAGAATCTACTAATTTAGGTGGATATTTAAAAGGTCTCAAGGGTGTTGATTTTACAGCTAGTGGTGTAAATAACTACAGTATATCAGTTCGAGGCTTTAATAGTAGTTTTTCTTCAAGACTATTGACATTAACAGATGGTAGAGTTGCAAGTATTCCTGCGTTAAGAGTTGTTAACTATAGTACAGTTCCTCAATCAAGTAAAGATATAGAAAGTATTGAAGTTGTTATTGGTCCAGCAACAGCTTTATATGGAGCAAACGCTCATAGCGGAGTTGTAAATATTACCTCAAAATCTCCTGCAGTTTCTGAAGGAATAGATGTGAGTGCTTCTTCATCAATAAATGATGACAGAGACTTATATAAATTTTCAACAAGATGGGCACATAAACTAAATGACAAATTAAGCTTTAAATTATCAGGAATGTACTTACAAGCATATGAATGGGAATTTATATCTGATGAAGAATATAAACGTCATAAATATCCTTGGAATGGAAATCCTGCAAGAACTATTGATAAAAAAGATAATAACCCTTGGGGATTAACTACTCATTATTGGGAACTTGTTGCAAAAGATACAACTTACCGTAATTATTATACTGGAGATGCCGATATTGAATATGATGTTTATGTAGATGATATAAATGATTGTAGAGTGATTGAAGGTTATAATTGTGAAATGATTGAAAAATATATTGGCGATGGCGAGCCTAATGATACTGGAGATCCAGATAATGATGGTGTGATGGGTGAAGATTGGTACAATGGGTATGATGATGATGGTGATGGTCTAATTGATGAAGATTATTTCTTTGCTGATGGAATTGATAACGATGGTGATTGTCCTGGAGATACAAATGGAGATGGTATTGTATGTGGTACGGGCGATGAAGGAGTAGACGAGCTTATTGATTGGTCCTCTGACACTTGGATAGATGGTGCTGATAATAATAATAATGGAAGTGAAGATGAAGCAGAAGAAATGTATACAGGAGACTTCGATCGATTTAATCTACCTAATTGGCACTATGATATGGAATTTGATGATATTATTGTAAATAATGGTAGATCAAATGATATTTTTGTCGATAAATATGGTAATCAAACTGTTAATATTTGGTATAATGAAAATGACCCTCATATAAGGGGGACGCATATATATGATGAAGAAAATGTTACCTTACTATTTGATACTTTTATATACGATTTTGGAGATGATGGAATTCCAGGAGATAATGAGTTTATTGATAGTTTTGGAGATAGTCAATTTACACCGTGGGAAGGAAACAATATATTAAATGGAAATTTAATACCTACAGAGGGCTGTTATGAAAATTCATTGACAGGTGATGGAATTTGTACCGAATCTGAATTTGATTTATTTTATGATTGTGGCATAGATGGTCTTTGTCCAGGCTCTCAAGGCTATACAGAACCAGATTATGGAGAAGGAAATGGTATATTTGACTCATTTGATTGGGATGGAGATGGAACTTATTCATATGGTGATGAATGGGAAAGTAATTCATGGATTGATGATGGTGATGGAAAACCTGATTTGAACGATGTAATAACATGGAATGATACATATCCATTTGAAAATGGACAATGGGATGAAGGTGAACAAATTCTTGATTATGGTCAAGATGGATTACCAAATACAAATGACCCTGGTGAAGATGATGGTATTTTAGTTTTTTTAGATTCAAATGAACTAGATGGAACTTATGATACTGGAGATAATTGTTTTGGTTGTTTTAATGCAGAATCTTTCGAAGATTTAAATAATAATGGTAGATACGATAAGAATGAACCCTATGAAGATACAAATAATGATGGTATTTATACTCCAGCAGACTATAAAGATGAATTTAGAACTACATATGATATAAATGGTGATGGGTATGACGACTATCCAGATTTTGAAGTTAAAAATTCAAAAACTGAAATTCGATTTGATTATGACCCAAATGATGATATTAATTTAACTTACCAAAGTGGATATTCTGTGAGTAAAACAAATCAAGTATCTGGAGTTGGTCGTTATCTTGCTGATAACTATGAATATACATACTACCAATTACGTGGTAGATATAAAAATTGGTTCTCTCAGCTATATATTAATCAAGGTAATTCAGGAGATACTAGAGGATATATGCTAGGTGATATGATTCAAGATGAATCACGTAATATTGCTTTTCAACTACAAAATAATTTCAAGTTTAATAATACAAAAGTGGTCTGGGGATTAGACTATTTTAGAACAGAAGCAAATACTAATGGTACTGTATTGAATGATGGTCCTAATGGATATGATAATGATGGAGACTCATGGTTTACAGGAAATGATAATATTGATAATGATAGAGATAGTGATGATTTTTCAGATTGGGGTATTGATGGCATTGGACCTTATCTAACTGATGAATATGGTGGTCTTATTATAGATAGTTGTTCAAGCTGTGAAGCAATTGTTAATAGTCAAGCAGAAAATGCTTCCTATGATTCAAAATATGATTTATGGTTTATTGATGAAGATAATGATGGTCAGTGGACAACAAATAACGAATATTATCCTTTTTTACCTAATCCTGATTATTCTGGACCAGATCAAGGTGAGGGAAATGGAATCCCAGATCCTGGTGAACCTGGTGTCAATTATGCTGGCCTTGTAGTAGTAGATTCTATTGATAATGATTGTGATGGATGCGATTATGATAATGATGGCTATCCTAATTTTCAAGAGATTCAATTAAATACAAATATATATGATCCAACTGAATTTCCAAGTGCAGTTGAACCATTATCAGAATTTATTGCGTATGATGAACTTATTGACGAACAGCATTGTGGAAGTATGCAGTATACACCTTATGTTGATGCTAGTAATGTATCTGGATATAGACAAGGAAGACTTTGGAAATGTGAAGAAGGTATTGATGAAAACGATGAATACGAACCAATTATATCAAATGAGGTAGGCTTTTACTTCCAAACTAAAACAGTTCCTAAGCGAAATAAAAAGTTTGAAATTATTACTGCAGCAAGATTTGATAAACATGATATGCTAGATGAAGGAATACAGTTTTCACCTAAGTTTGGAATATTTTATAAACCTAATAATTTTCAAACTTTTAGAATGACTTATGGAAAAGCATTTAATACGCCTACTGCAATTAATTTAGCAACAGATTTATTTATTGGTAAAAGAGGTTTTGTTGACTACTATTTAAGAGGGAATACTAACGGAACTCCATACCAAAGAGTTGGAGATGAATTCGTTTCATCATCTCCATCTATTAAAATTAATAATGAACTATACAACCTTGTAAATATCACAGGCGGTCAATCTGCAGATTATTGGAATGGTTATACTGATAGAATTGACGGTGCTGTATATTTCTTAGGCTTTAATACAGATTTTAGTGATGTTCCTGAATTTATGCCTTTAGATACTGCATTATATACTATTTGGGTCCCAGAACTTGCAGATTCTGGTAGAATATATACAACAGAAGAAGCGTTAAATATAAGAGATGTAGCTCCCATAAAAACAGAAAAAATTCAAACATTTGAAGTTGGATTTAAAGGATTCCTTACTGAAAGAATTCATGCTTCTGTTGATTACTATGTTAGCCTATATGAAGATTTTTTTAGTGCACCAACTATTATAACACCCCTTATAATTAAAAGACAATTTAAAGATAATATTGATATAACTAACTTTGATAATATTGAAGTTGTCGGTTTACTTCCTGCAAATTATAATGGAGGAAATGCTCCATTTGCAACTCAATGGGATGGTAGGGACAATGACTTTGATTGGCATTGTGGGCCAGATTCTAACTGTCCTTATAAGAATTATGGATATTTTGAAAATGATGATGATACTACGCCTGAATATGGTTTAGATTGGTATGACTTATTTAACTGGCAAGGAATAGAAGAACCTTATACTGATAGCAATGAAAATGGTATGTGGGATCCTAATGAACAATTTGAAGATCTTGATAATAGCGGATTTTGGAATTGTATTAATTGTTCAGGAGAATGGGGCTATATTGATTGGAGAACCACTAACAATGGAACTGACACATTAGGTTATACAATTAGACATCCCCAAGATGTAATTAATACAGCTGTTGCTATGGAATCAGGTGCAATTACTTTTGGAGATAATGGACCTCAAGCACAGTATTGGACTCCAGTTGGTGTTGATGAGTATAGCGCTGTTAGTGGTTTATCCGAAGCAGAATATATAGAATCGCCACTCATTGGTGTTGATGGAAATCCTATTGTAGCTCCAGGTTTTGCTTACACTCCTTTACAATCTGTTTTAGCACCTATGAATTATGGTGAAGTTACAATGCAAGGAATTGATTTAGGACTAACTTATTTAATTCCTCAATCAAATATGGCAATTGATGCTAATTTTTCTTTTTATAATACTACAGAATATTTTAATACATTAACCCTTCAAAATGATCCTATTAACGCACCTAAATTTAAAATGAATGCCTCTGTTAACTGGGAATCACCAGTTGGAAACTTCTCTTTTAAGTATAGACATGTTGACCAGTTTAGATGGGCAGACGGAATATGGGTTGGTGTTATAGGTCCTTATGATTTATTTGATGTTTATTATAACTATAAAATTAATAAGCATTTGGAATTTAACATGACAGGTCTTAATATTTTTGATGATAGGCATAAAGAAATGATTGGTGGAGCTGTTATGGGCCGACAAATCATCATGAGACTTTCTGCTTCTATTTAATTTGGGAGCTTATCTTTAGGAAATTTAAAAGCTGGAGAAATTTTTTGATTTGAAATTTTAATTTCTCCATATTTTTTTTCAAACTTCTTTATATTCTCTTGTAAAGCATTACTAAATGTCTTAGCATGAACAGGAGATATGATTATTCTAGACTTAACCTTATGCTTCATAGCTCCAGGCAGAACTCTTATGAAATCTAAAATAAACTCAGCAAGAGAATGAGTTACAACTGCAAAATTAGCGTAAATACCCTCCCCCACTTTTTCATCAATTTCAATTTTTAATTGTTGTGTATTATCTTTATTTTTTTCCATTATTTCTTATTTTTTTTATTAAAATCTTCCCAATCTTCATCAATACCTTCCCAAACTCTGAAGCTCTCTTCATCAGTTGTTACTTCTTTTAAATCAACAGATTCATCATAATTTTTTAATTTTTCTGATTTATCTTCATAATCCTCAGGATTTGTAAAATCTTCTAATTCTTTTTCTTCAATTGTTTTATGCTCAATTTCATCTCCATAAAGTGTTTCATCAAAAAAATCTAAATCAGATACAATACCAACCATGATAAGATACTCTAAAAAAGCTAAAAACTTTTTTTGTTTTAGATTTGTTTTACAATGAGGACAAACCAACTGATCTTTTAATTGATCTTCTTTTAACTCACCTGCACATGCAGGACAAATTAATCCTTCAACTTCCATTTTTATCTCCTTATTAGGCTAGAAATATACTTGATGTATACATAATGAACAAGAGATTAAATCATTTTTTTGTACAAATAATTTAATAGCTTTAGCTCGGAATCATGTAACTGGCAATCTCTTCTTTGAAGAGCTAAGCTACATGTTTTGATAAACTTATCAAAATCAACTTTTTCAATGTTACCCCATGAAAATGAAGCAACATACTTTTTATTAAAACTATGATTAAAAATATTAGTTCCAATACCTATATATGTTCCTGTATTGATACTTGTTGAAATAGAAATTCTTGAAAAATCTCCAATCATTGTACCAAGAAAAATTTTCTTTGAATCAATTATTTTTTTACCAAAATCAAATTTCACATTACTGTAATTATTTTTCAAATTACTATTATTTGTACCTGCACCAATGTTAACCCACTCACCAATATAACTATGCCCTATAAATCCATCGTGAACCTTGTTAGACTTACCATGAAATATTGAATTTATAATTTCACCACCTATTTTACAATTAGGTCCAATTAGTGTTCCACCCCTTATTTTAGCACCTAATGAAATATATGAATTATTATCTATTAAAACAGGTCCTTGAACTAATGATCCTAAATCAATTGTAACATTATCTTTAATAAACACTGGTCCGTTTGAAGCATCGATTATTACACCAGGCTTTAAAGTTACATTTTCACCAATATGTATCAAATTAGATTTAATAAATTTAACATCATCATATTTTTTTAGTGACTTATTATCAATTTTCTTAAAATCATTAATTATTAATTCATTAAATAAATAAATAGCATCCCAAATATAATCGATTTTTATTACTGAATCATCCTTACGATATTTAAGTGATTTTACTTTTCTATTAAAATCATCTATAGTTATTGATGATTCATTAATGAAATAAAGTAAACTTTCTTTACTGAATAGATTAATATAATCTTTGCTCCATACAACTTTACTGTTTATACACTTTGCTGATGGAAGAACTTTAGGATTTACAATAAATTGAGGAAATTTATATCTTACAACATCTTCAATTTCATCTCTTACAACTAAATAAATTTTATAATTAGGAAAAGAATTTACAAATCGTTCTAAATTTGAATATAAACCTGTTTTAATCTCAAAAATAGCATGGTTAATACTAAAAGGTTTTATCTGTTCGGTTAAATAATCTTCGTATATAATTAAATTCATAAAGTTATTTTAATAAATTGTTTATTTGCTTATATCCATCTTCGAGTATATCATAACTTCTTAAATCAAATTGAATATTATAAAAGTAATCTGAAAAAATATTTTTAAATCCTACCTTATAATAGCTAGACATTTTATTAATTAAATATGATATATCAAAAACAAATTCATTATTTAAATCAATAATAGCATCAAATTTTATTTTTAATGCTATTTCGTTTGAAAAGTAGCTATCAATTTCAACTTTATTTTTTTTTACGTTATGATATAAATCATAAATATTACCATTTAAATGAAAATTATTTTTATAAATTGAATTAATTAAAAAATAATAATTTACACTTTCTTTTTTTTCTAAATTCCTTAATGAATATTGAGCTACTCTAAAATGCTCATTTTTAATAGGAAAAATTATTAATATATTTTTTACTACTTTTTTTCTACTTTGGTTAAATTCAATAGATTTATCAATCTTTTTAATTTTTCCTAATAATTTCAGGTAAAATAATTTAAATTTCAATATATTTACTTTGATTTTTTTCACTAAGTATAATTTACAAACTGATTAAAATTTTAAAAATATAAAGATTAAGTATTTTGAAACAAAAATTAATTATTAGCTTTATCATTTTATCATATTTTCTAACAGAAGATTCTTCTTTAAATTATCTTTGGCCTACAAATACGTCTAAAACAATAACTACTTTATTTGGTGAAAAAAGAAGTAGAAGATTTCACGCTGGTATAGATGTAAGAACGTATGGTAGAATTGGTGATAAAATTTTTGCTGTGGAATCAGGATATATAAGTAGAATTAAAATAAGTCCTGATGGATATGGGAAAGCGCTATATCTTACATTAGATGATGGAAATATTATTTTATATGCACATATTGATAGATATAATTCAGAAATTGAACTATTAGTAAATAAACTTAGAATAAACAAAAAAAGTAGCTCTTTAAATCACTTTCTTAAAAAAGATGAATTACGAGTTCATAAAGGAGAATTACTTGGTTATTGTGGTGATACTGGAAGTTTATCAGGCCCTCATTTACATTTTGAAATAAGAGATCCAAGTGGTCATCCTATAAATCCTCTTAAAAGCTTTTATTCTATAGTTGATACTTTAAGACCAATTGCAGAATCATTGGCAATAATACCTTTAAGCAATAAAACTTATATAAATGGATTACAAAAATATAATTTATTTGACATAGAGCCATTAATAGTAAATAATGATAATAATTCTTATAAATATTTTATTAAAGATACCATTTCTGTGATAGGTGAATTTGGGCTTGGTTTAGAAACGCATGATGAAATCAATTCATCTCCATTTGATTTTGGAATTTATGAAATTGAGCTATTTATCAATAATCAAAAACAGTATAAAATTAACTTTGATAAATATTGTTTTGATCATGATCATTTAATATATAATGAACTTGATTATTATCTTTTAGAAAAAGAATCAAGGAGCTTCCATAGATTATTTTTGAATGAAAATACTGAATTAGATTTTATAGATAGGGATTCAAATGATGGTATAACTTTAGATAAAGGCTATCATAATCTAATTATAAACGTTATAGATAATTTTGATAATAGTATACAAATACAGGGTGTTCTCAAAGGTGATATAGTTTTATCTCCTGATATTATTTATGATAATAATAACTATCTTATACAAACAAGTAATACTAATAATAATCTATCATTCTATTTGTCAACAAGATATGAAAATTCTCAAAAGATAATTCCTAATTATAAGCAATTAGATTCAACATTATTTTCATTTGATAAGCCGTTAAAACCATATGAAGTTTTAGAAATATTTAATAAAGATAAAGGTATAAAATCAAAATCTACTTATATTTCATTTTATGATTATGATCCATATAAAATTAGCGGAACATTTGAACTAGAGCATATAAATAGATATATTAATATAAATTTTAAAGAAAATGAGTTCAGTGGATTTAATGCAAAACTAATTTTATCAGGAAATGGTAAGAAAAATATTATCGATTTAAATAGATATAGTAAAAATGTTCTCTCTAGTGGATTAATTGAACTAAATAGATTTGAAGATATAAATCAAATGTCTATAATTTACGATACAAATCCCGAAATTATTTTTAATAAGAATTTATATGGTAAAATCTTCTCATCGGAACAAGAATCATCTTTTAAATTTAAAAACTTTGAAATAATAAGTAACAAAGAATCTTTTAACTTTGATAGTTTCATCAGTATACATGAAGATCAAATCGATATACCTAAAGAATTTATAAAAATATCAAACCCAATAATTATTTCACCAAATACTATTTCTTTCAAAGATTATATTACACTTAAATATGAAAATAAAAAACTGATTAAAGGTGGAATATATCAGTTAAATGAAGAAAAAGAAAAATGGATTTTTAAAGGAAAAATTAATTCTTTTGGCCAGGCAGAAATAAAGCTTTTTTCTGGAGGTATTTTCTGTATACTAGATGAAGAAGAAAAACCCTTAATTAAAAATATTTTCCCTAATCCCAACTCATACTATAATGTAAAAGAAGTAGATAAAATTAATTTTAACATTCTTGATGTACATTCAAAAATTGATTATGATTCTATTGAAATTAATTTGAATAATCAACCAATTTATTTTGATTACATACCTTATAGAGATCTTTTAAGAGCAGACTTATTTAATGAACTAGATAGTGGTGAAAATATTTTAAAAATTTCTATTAAAGATAATATTGGAAATAAAACAAATAAAGAAATAAGATTTTTTATTAAGTAATTTGATGCGATATAATATAATAGGAATTACAGGTGGTTCAGGATCAGGAAAAACATATTTATCAAATTTCTTACAAAAAAAATTTGGGAAAAATAATATAAATATTATTCAAATGGATTCATACTATAATGATTTAAAGCATTTGAAAATGGATGAGAGAGAAAAAAATAATTTTGATCATCCTAAAGCATTTGATTTTAATCTTTTATTAAATCATCTAAAAATTCTTGATTCAAAAGGTAAAGTAGAGGTTCCAATTTATGATTATAAAACTCATACAAGAGAAAGTAAAACTAATACTATCTACACAAAACCGATCTTAATTATTGAAGGTATATTTGCTGTATATAATGAAAAAATTAGAGCTATGATGAATTTAGTAGTTTTCATAGATATTGATAATAATACTAGAAAAAAAAGAAGAATTGAAAGAGATATTATGCAAAGAAAGAGAACTAAGGAATCTATTATTAATCAATATGAAAATATTGTTGAACCAATGCAAAAAAAGTATATTTTCCCTATGAAAAATAAATCAGACTTAATATTAAAAGAAAACAGTGAAAAAAGTTACGAATTTAATAAATTATTAGATTATATAAATAAAATTATCTATCAGAATGAATAAAAATAAAAAAGGAACAATTGAAGTAATTTGTGGACCAATGTTTAGCGGTAAAACAGAAGAATTAATCAGAAGATTAGTTAGAGGTCAAATTGCAAAAAAAAATGTTTCCATTTTTAAAAACGCTGTAGATAATAGATATAGTGACGAGTATGTGGTATCACACAATCAAAATAAAATTAAATGTCAACCAATCAAAGAAGCTAAAGAAATTTTTAACTTTAGTGAAGAAATTGACATTGTTGGAATAGACGAAACTCAATTTTTTGATTTATCAATCATTGATGTATGTAATAAATTAGCTAATGATGGTAAAAGAGTAATTGTTGCTGGTTTAGACAGAGATTATAAATCTATACCTTTTAAACCAATGGCAAATTTATTAGCACATGCTGAAAAAATTACCAAACTATCATCCATTTGTATAGTATGTGGTGATTATGCGTATTTTAGTCAAAGATTGACAGATGATAAAACACAAATTTTAGTTGGCGAAACAGATGAGTATGAAGCACGATGTAGAAAATGCTTTAAACCATAAACATAATAAGGAAAAAAAATGAATAAATTAATTGGTTTTGGTGGAATTATAGCAATCTTAGGATTAGCATATCTCTTATCTAATAATAAAAAAAATATTGATAAAAAATTAATTATTTGGGGTATATCCTTGCAAATATTTTTTGCTATTTTAATTCTCAAAGTACCAGGTGGAAAATTTGTTTTTAATAGTATAGATACTATTATAAAGAAAATTTTAGATTTTTCTGTTGAAGGTAGTAAGTTCTTATTCGGCAATTTAGCTGATGATAGTTTATATTTCCCAGCTGATGGATCATGGCCAGGATTTGGTTTTCAATTTGCATTCTTAGTTTTACCTACAGTAATCTTTTTTTCCAGTATAATGTCAGTTTTATACCATATTGGAATTATGCAAAAAATTATAAAAGTAATTTCAAAAGTTATGCAAAAAACTATGGGGACTAGTGGTGCTGAAACAACAAGTATATCAGCTAATATTTTTGTTGGTCAAACTGAAGCACCATTAGTAATAAAACCATTCATAAACAAAATGACAAAATCAGAACTTATGGCAATAATGACAGGTGGATTTGCAACTGTTGCTGGTGGAGTGATGGCAGCTTATGTATTGATGCTTAGCAAAACAATACCAGGAATAGCTGGACATTTAATGGCTGCTTCAATTATGAGCGCACCAGCTGCATTAGTCATTGCTAAAATAATCTACCCAGAAAGTGAAAATCCTGAAACCTCAAAAGAAAATATAGAATTATCTAAAGTCTCAGATGAGGCTAATTTTCTTGAAGCAATTGGTAATGGTGCAACAGAGGGATTAAAGTTAGCTCTTAACATAGCTGCGATGCTTATAGCATTTATTTCTGTAATAGCTTTAATAAATTGGGTTTTAGGTTTAATATCTTTAGGTGATATTTCTCTATCAATTGAATTAATTCTTGGATATTTATTTATGCCTCTAGCTTTTTTAATGGGTGCTCCATGGTCTGAAGCGCAAATACTTGGAAGTTTAATGGGTCAAAAATTAGTTTTGACAGAATTTATTGCATATGGTAATTTAGCAGCTGTAAGTGAAACTGTATCTGAAAGAACAGCAACAATAGCTGCATACGCGCTATGTGGATTCGCTAATTTTGCATCTATTGGAATTCAATTAGGTGGAATTGGTTCAATTGCACCTGAAAGGAAAAAAGATTTAGCAAAATTAGTTACAAAGGCAATGCTGGGAGGTGCTTTAGCGTCTTGGTTAACAGCTACTATTGCAGGAATTTTAATTTAAGGTAAATATATGAAAATTTTATTAATCGGACCACCTGGCGGTGGAAAAGGAACTCAAGCAAAAAAACTTTCATCCAAATTTAATATACCTCAAATATCAACTGGAGATATGTTAAGAGATCATGTAAAAAGAATGTCTGAGCTTGGTATTGAAGCAAAAGAATTTATGGATAAAGGTGAATTGGTACCTGATGAATTAATTTTAAAAATGATGAAGAGCAAGTTGTCAGATAATGATTGTAATAATGGATATATACTAGATGGATTTCCAAGGACTTTACCTCAAGCAAAAGGATTAGATGCTTTACTAGATAATATAGATAGTAATCTTGATAAAGTTATTATAATAAAAGTTGATGATGATGTTATCATTGATAGAATGAGTGGTAGAAGAGTACACAAAAATTCCGGTAGAATTTATCATATTAAATATAATCCCCCGAAAAATGAGGGTCTAGATGATATAACGAATGAGCCATTATCGATAAGATCAGATGATAAAAAAGAAACTGTAAAAAATAGATTAAAAATTTATCATGATTTAACTAAACCTCTTATTAANTTTTATAATATAAAAAATATCCTTTTTGAAGTTAATGGTGAAAATGAAATAGAAGATGTTTTTGCAAATATAATTAATAAGCTATAATTATATGTTAAAAATTAGTATTACTGGTGGAATATCATCAGGCAAAACAACAGTTACAGAATATCTTAATAGAAATAAAAATGTATTTATTTTTAATGCTGATAAAGAATCAAAAAGACACCTTAAAAGCTCCATATCAATTCAAAAAAAATTAATACATATATTTTCAGATAAAATAATCAAAAATAAAAAAATTGATTTTAATTTACTTGCAAAAGAAGCATTTTCTAATTCAATTAATCATAAAATACTTAATGGTATTTTATGGCCAGAAGTTTACATATTAATTAATAATGCATTTGAATATGCAAAAAAAAATAATTACAAATTATTTATTGTTGATGCTGCTTTAATTTTCGAAGCAAACTTTTCAAGTTTTTTTGATAAAAACATATTATTAATTACAAATAAAGATAAAAGGATTAAAAGGGCTATTAAAAGAAGTAATATTCCTCTTGAGAGCATTCAAAATCGTATGAGATTACAAATGTCTGATAATAAGAAAAAAAAACTATCAGACATTATAATACATAACAACGATGATATAAAATCATTATACAAAAAAATAGACAAGCTCTATGAAAAACTGATTCTACTTTAGGAGGGTCACTTTTTTAATAAAATTCTGATTTCCAATATTAAATCTTATAAAATATATTCCGCTAGAAAAACTAGAAGCATTCCAACTTAAATTATAATATCCTCTTTTATATATTTTATCTGATACTAAATTATCAACTAATTGACCTTTAATATTATAAACATTAACATTTAATATAGATTCACTTGCTATTTCTAGATCAATATTTACTATAGGATTAAATGGATTTGGGTAAGCATCTTTTACAGAGAATGAATCAGGTAATTCAATTTCATCAATAGCTTTTTCAATAATAAAATTACTTAAATTTGTCCAAACTGGGACATCTACTAAAAGATTAATAATATTGCCTGAAGAAGATTGATATACTTTAAATGATACCTCAGATCCATTTTCACAATATCTTTGAGTTTCTTCAAAGTCATCAACACCCATAATTGGTACCTCAGTNAATTCTCCAAACCATTTTCTNGAACCAACCAATTCATCATTACAGTAGCCTAAAATCCAATCATTTTCAGTGATATTAGTGTTATTTATTTTTATATTCTTGAAGAAATAAAATGCTTGATTTTGTGACTGGTTATAATAGAATTCATTTGGAATTTCTGAAATACTAATATTTATTTTTTCATTAGTATTCCTTGCTAAATTATCTGAAAAATCATAACTAAAATCAATATCTTCTGAAACATTAAACCAATATCCCCTTAAAGGTTGAAGACCATTATTTGCTAAAGAACCTACCCATTCTCCATTAATTCTAGTAGCTGAAGTATTTTCTCCTATTATATCAGTAAATAAATTCTCAATGTCATCAGGTAGAACATCATCAATATTACTATATACATCTTGGCTTATGTATGATAACAAATTATTACCATAGTGTAGATTATATATTAAATCTGTATCTTGATCAATAAATCTATAAGTTTCAAGTTCAAATAAATCCTCTGTTTCTAATCTTAGCCAATAACCTTTTTGAGCTTCTAAAGTATCTAAACTTCCAAACCATGAACCGTTATTAAAATCATCTAGATAAATAGAAGCATAATTCTCAGTAAAAATATGNGATAAGTTATTTTCTAAAGAGCTGAAAACTGACTGTATTGAATTATCACTAACATCTAACCCAATAAAGCTAATTAGATTATTACCAGATGATAGAAAATCAAACTGTTGGAGAACTTTAATATCTATATCAAATATTTGCTCGTCAAAATCTTCAAATAATTCAGAATCAGAAATTCTAACAGTTATATTTTCATAAAGTCCNGTTTTTTCAGGGGACCAAGTTATTATTCCATCAGAACTAATAACCATATCTTCAGGTTGATTNAGTAATTGATAAAAGAAAGAATCATTATCTGGGTCTTCAATTTGAACTTGATAAGTATACTCACTATCTAAATAAGAATTAACAACAGGCAATGATGTTATTATTGGCAAGTCATTTACTGGTTCAACAAAAATCTCGAACGTCTGATATTCAATATTTCCATTATTATCATCAACAGCAACAGTTATCTCATTTGAAGTTAGAATTCCTTCAGTTGGTACCCAAATAATTAAACCTGAATCAGTTATACTCATAGAACTTGGTGCATTATCTGATAAAGAATACGTTAAAATATCATTATCAGGATCATCAACATCTATTTGATATTGATATTCAATATCTTCTACAGCATTAAGAATCGGAGTACTTATAATTTCAAATGGATCATCAACGTTTAAAATTTCTATATAAATTATTCCATTATCTGACAATTCACCATCATCAACAATAAAGAAAAGTTCATCTAAACCAAAATAATTTTCATCGGGAGTATATGTTATAAAACCTGAATTAATTTCATATGTTCCGTGCTGCGGAAGTTGTTCTATAGTATAATTTAGATTAAAGTTATCAACATCAGATGCATTAAAGCTGAACGTACTAGATGTATCTTCATTTAAAATTACAGCAATATCATCTGATTGAGGAGGATCATTTACTGGTAAAACATCTAAAATGAATTCAGAAAATGTATTTAAAATATTATCAGATACTATAACATTAATCAGTAACTGACCAAAATAATTCTCATCTGGAATAATATTTAGAATATTATCTTCAAAGTATAAAATAGCATTTTCTTCGCTTTCAAAACTGAATTCCAACTCATCTCCATCTATATCTGTTGCATTAATTTCTATTGAGAAAGTTTGGTCCTCATTAATTGAATTATCTAATATTTGCTCAACAACTGGATAATCATTTATATTATTAATATTTAAAGTAATAGTTGCCTCCTGGGAATCTAGACTCCCATCAGATGCAACAAAGACAAATGAATCTTGCCCAACGAAATCTGAGTTTGGTAAATAAGAGACTATAGATCCATCAATTGATAAGATACTTCCATTGGGATTATTGATAATTGTATAAGCTAAAGGATCGCCATCGACATCAAAAGCATCAAGTACAATAGTGGTGATTTCATCTTCATTCATATCAATTACTGANTCATTTGACACAGGAGCATCATTGACAGATAAAACTGAAACAACAATGATTTGAATATCAGATAACTCTCCATCACTAGCAGTTACAACAAAACTTTCAATTCCAAAAAAGTTATCTGCTGGGTCAAAAAATAATGTTCCATTATTTATAGATGTTGAAATTAGATTACCCCCTTCAACACTATAGCTCAAAATATCACCATCATAATCAATGGCTTCTAAATTAAGGCTATAAACATTATCTTCAGANAAGGTTATATCGTCAATTGCTGTTAAGATAGGTGCATCATTAACAGCATTTACAAATAAGGATACAGATGCGTTATCTGTTAACTCNCCATCAGAAACCTGGAATGTAAATTCATCAGGACCGTTGTAGTTTAAATTTGGTAAATANGTTGCTAATTGTCCATCAATNGTTATACTTCCATTTGTTGCATCTGATAATAATGTATANGTTAAGTTATTACTATCAATATCTGNAGATAATAAGTTTATAATTACAATTTCTTCTTCATTTGTATTNCTTGTTATTCCCGTTGCTGCAATAGGCGCATCATTTACAGCTGCAATGGTAACAGTCAATACCTGCGAATCAGTTAAATCTCCATCTGTTACACTAACTGTAAAATTCTCAGTTCCATTAAAATCAGC
>NZPQ01000028.1 GCA_002693365.1 Fidelibacterota bacterium | reverse complement strand
AATTATTTAAACAATTTTTCAGTTATTAATGGTTCATTACCAATAATGACTTTTAATAAAAAAACTTCTTTAGAAGTTGAGATTCGTGTTTCTAGAGGAAAAGGATATGTAGGTTCTGAAAGTAATAAGAGGTCTGATGATACTCTTGGTACAATTGCTATTGATTCAATTTTTAATCCTGTTCTTAATGTTGCTTGGGAAGTTATTCCAATTCCTGCTTCTACGGAAGGTCAAGAAAGGCTATTAATGGAGGTTGATACTGATGGATCAACATCTGCTAAAGATTGTATAAATCATGCTTCAAGCATACTTATTCAACATTTATCTTTCTTTATGTTTGATGATGCTACTAGAATAAAAGCTATTGATAATGAGGAAGCAAATCAAGCAATTGAAATAAAATCAACTCTAATGAAAAGTATTGATGAAATGGAATTATCAGTAAGAAGCCACAATTGTTTACAAGCTGCTGGTATCCATCAGATTTCTGATTTAGTTAGTAAGGATGAAAGTGAAATGTTGAAATTTAAAAATTTCGGCAGAAAATCACTTACTGAATTAAATGAAAAGTTAGGTGAGCTAAACTTGAAATTTGGTATGGATATAAGTCAATATATGAAAGATTAAATAGGTACTTTTTATGAGACATTTAAAAAAAGGTAGAAAATTAAATAGAACATCTAGTCATAGAAAAGCATTGCTTAGTAACATGGCTTGTGCATTAATTGAGCACAAGCATATAACTACAACTCTTCCGAAAGCTAAAGAAGTACAAAGATTTGTTGAAAAACTAGTAACTTATGCCAAAAAAAATAGTGTTCACGGTAGAAGATTAATTTTAAAAAAAGTAAAAGGTAGCTACAAGAAGAAAATAGCAAATACTCTAATTCATGAAATTGCTCCTAATTACGAAAAAAGAGAAGGTGGTTATACAAGAATAATTAAAGTTGGTAGCAGAAAAAATGATGATGCTAAAGTTTCAATATTAGAATTTGTTGACTTTAAATTTAAAGATGAAAATGAGACAGTTTCTGAAAAATCTTCAGAAGATAAAAAAGAAGAAGATAAATAGAGAGATTGATTAACTATACTTATAGAAAAATAAAATTACCTTTATTTGTTTTTATACTATTATCCTTAAATTTATTTCCTAACACAATTTTACCTAAAATAGTTGATAATTCATTGTGGGTAAAATCCACAAGTATACTTGATAGTAGCAGTGTTGATTCAGTTTTTAATTTTGCAGTTAAAAATAATATTAATAAACTTTTCTACCAAGTAAGATATAGAGGTGATGCTTTATATAATTCGAATTTAGTCCCAAAACATGAGAAACTAGATTCACTATTTGACCCTTTAAATTATATTCTTCAGAAAACAGATAGTACTGATATAGAAATACATGCTTGGTTCAATACATATATTCTTTGGTCATCGGATAAAAAGCCTATTGATAAAAATCATCTTTATTTTAATTGTGATGAGTGTTTTGAAGTAGATTTAAATGGAAAATCTGACATATCAATTCCTTTACACCAAATTCATTCAAAATCATGGGAAGGTATCTATCTTTCTCCTCTTAATCCTGATGTAAATACTCACCTCTTGAATGTTGTTAATGAATTAATATTAAACTATAAAATTCATGGAATTCATTTTGACTATCTTAGATACCAAGATAATTTTTATGGTTATAATCGATTCGGACTAAATGAATTTGAAAATAAATATTCTATTAATCCCATTGATTTAAAAAGAGGAATTATTTCTGAAAGATTTGGTTATTCAAAATCATACGTTGATTCAATGAAAATAAATTGGGAAAAATTTAAATCTAGTAAAATAACTGAATTTGTGCGATCAATAAAATATTTATTATTAAGTAATTCGTTAGATATAAAAGTTAGTGCAGCTGTAAAACCAGATATTTTAGAAGCAAAATATAGATGGTATCAAGATTGGGAGTCATGGATAAATGAAGATATAATTGATTTTTGTGTTTTAATGAACTATTATGATAATTTTGAAAAATATAATAATATTAATAGAATCATAAATTCAAAGAATTTAAATAAGGATAAAATTTCTATTGGTATATCTGTATTTAATCAAAATCAAACTATGATATCCAATAAAATTTTATTATCTAGATTTGAGGGATTTAAAAAATTTGCTCTCTTTCCCTATGAATTAGAAAAAGATACAATTAATTGGTATGAATCTATTTATAATACCTTAAATTTTTATATAGATTAGTTATGAAAAAAATAAAATCAAATATAGGTACTAAGTTAGTTTGTAAGGGATGGCATCAAGAAGCTGCTCTTAGAATGTTATGTAATAATTTAGACCCGGAAGTTGCGGAAAATCCTGATAATTTAATAGTTTATGGTGGATTTGGTAAAGCAGCAAGAAATTGGGATGAATTTGAAAAAATTAAAAATTCTCTAATAAATCTAGAAGATGATGAAACATTGCTTATACAATCAGGCAAAGCTGTTGCAATATTTAAAACTCATAAGCATTCACCTAGAGTTCTTATATCTAACTCTATGTTGGTCCCAAATTGGTCAACTTGGGAACACTTTAGAGAATTAGATAAAAAAGGTTTGATGATGTATGGACAAATGACTGCTGGAAGTTGGATTTATATAGGAACTCAAGGTATTTTACAAGGCACTTATGAAACTCTTGCTGAAGTTGCTAGACAAAATTTTAACGGTACTTTAAAGGGAACATTAACTTTAACTGCAGGATTGGGAGGTATGGGAGGTGCTCAACCGCTTGCTGTAACAATGAACGAAGGTGTAAATATAACAATAGAATTTGATGAAAGTAGAATAGATAAGAGAATTGAAACAGGATATCTTGATATTAAAGAAACAAGATTTGATAAAGCCATTCAACTTGCTTTAAAAGCAAAAAAAGATAATAAGTCTTTATCAATTGGATTATTGGGTAACGCAGCAGAATTATTTCCTAAATTTTTAAGTAATAATATTATTCCTGATATTGTTACTGATCAAACGTCTGCTCATGATGAATTAAATGGATATATTCCACATCATCTTTCTTATAAAAAAGCTATAGAATTAAGAAAAAATAATCCAAAAAAATATATTAAACTATCTTATGAATCAATGACTAAACATTGTAATGCTATGCTAGAATTTCAAAAAAAAGGTTCAATCGTCTTCGATTATGGAAATAATTTGAGAGGTCAGGCTAAAGAGAATGGAGGATTAAAAAATGCATTTAATTTTCCAGGTTTTGTACCAGCATATATAAGACCTTTATTTTGTGAAGGTAAGGGACCTTTTAGATGGGTTGCTCTATCTGGTGATCCTGAAGATATTTATAAAACAGATAAAAAAGTATTAGAATTATTTCCAAATGATATAGCTTTGAAAAGATGGATAACTCTAGCTCAAAAAAAAGTTCAATTCCAAGGTTTACCTGCTAGAATTTGCTGGTTAGGTTATAGAGAAAGAAATATTTTTGGTGAGGCTATTAATGATATGGTTGCTTCAGGAGAGTTAAAAGCTCCAATTGTTATTGGTAGAGATCATCTTGATTGTGGTTCAGTCGCATCTCCAAATAGAGAAACAGAAGCTATGAAAGATGGTTCAGATGCTGTTGCTGATTGGCCAATTTTAAATGCTATGTTAAGTATTTCTGGTGGATCAAGTTGGACTTCATTACATCATGGAGGTGGAGTAGGTATGGGATTATCGATTCATGCTGGAGTTGTAATTGTTGCTGATGGTTCAAATGAAATGAAAAAAAGAATTAATAGAGTTTTAACAAATGATCCTGGATTAGGTGTAGCACGACATTTTGATGCTGGTTATAAAAAAGCTATTTGTGTAGCAAAGGATAAAAATCTAAAAATTCCTTCTTAGTTTTGAAAACTAAAATTATTAATATTAATAAAATATTTACATGGAATCCTGGAAAAGATTCTTTAGATATTCTTACAAATAAACAAATTTTAATTGAAAATAATTTAATTGTTAAAATTGAAGATAATATAGATGATGATTGTAAAATAATTGATGCTAATAATTGTTCTTTGACTCCTGGCTTTATTGATTCACATACTCATCCTATTTTTATNGGAGATAGNTCAATAGAATTCTATAANAGAGCAAAAGGTNTTAGTTACGAAGATATAAANAATTCTGGTGGAGGTATCCTAANTTCTATTAAAAAAGTACANGATTCTTCTTTTGATGAATTATTTGAAAGTTCAATTAATAATATAAAACCATTNATAAANCATGGTACAACNACTTTAGAAGCNAAATCAGGTTATGGTTTNTCNGTTGAAGATGAAATTAAATCTCTNATGGTAATTAAAAAAATNAANGATGAATTACCTATAGATATTATTCCAACATTTTTAGGTGCACATGCNATACCTNAAGGATATAATTCAGATGATTATGTGAAATTAATATGTGAAGAAATGATTCCTCAAGTTTCAGANAAAAAATTAGCAGAATTTTGTGACGTATTTTGTGAAGATGGTTACTTTAATATTAATCAAAGTAAAAAAATTTTGGAAACTGCAAAAAAATATAATTTACTTCCTAGATTACATGCCGATGAGTTTAAATATTTTGGAGCTTCTGTACTTGCTACTGAGGTTGGTGCACTATCTGCAGACCATTTAATGGTTATAAACGATAAAGGAATTAAAGCTTTATCTAAATCGAAAACAATTGCTACAATATTACCTGGTACGACCTTTTTTTTAAATAAAAAAAAATATGCAAATGGAAGAAAATTAATTGATAGTGGTTGTAATTTATCAATTGCTACTGACTTTAATCCGGGAACATGCACTATGAGGTCACTTCCAAATATAATGCACTTATCCATTCAAAATTGTGGTTTGACACTTGATGAATCTTTTTTAGCTGTTACATATAATGCAGCAAAATCTTTAAATAGGCATCAAAATAGAGGTTTAATAAAAAAAGAATTTTTAGCAGATTTTATTTTTTGGGATATTAATAAATTAGAAGAAATACCGTATTGGTTTGATTCACATAATAAAATAAAGAAGATTTTTAAGAATGGCTTAGAAATTTGTATATCTAGTTAAGAATAAAATTAACAAGATTTATTATATCTAATAAATTATATATTCCATCATAATTTAAATCTGAGCAAACATTACATTCTTCATATAGAATACAATTCACTAAATTAATTATATCTAAAACATTAATATCATTATCATAATTTAAATCACCAAAATTTGAACAATTTAAATTAAATTTTAAAGCTCCAATATCAGATATACTTCCATCTAAATCATATATCAATGGATCTCCTGAATTGATACAAGGGGAATCATAATTTATATTAAAATCCCAATGATCAATATCTATAAATAAAGGATCAGAGTATATTATACCAAAACCTGGATCTAACTCAAACTGAGTCCATATATTCCCTCAACCAGGACAGTTTTCTAAGTGATTATCTTCATTATTCCAAAATAAAGAATATGATATATTTAAAATTGGATTTTCAGTATAAATTGCAATTCCCATTGAATTATTTGATGAAAATATAGAATTATTTACCGAAATATTAGCATTATCAAAAAGTTTTAGACCAAAATTAGTATTAACTAAATTACAATTTATTATATTTCCATTAGATTCGCCACTATAGCTTAGTCCAAAGTATAGGCTATTTGTAATAATACATTCTTGAATATCTAAGTTTGTAGTATTATTCTCATCACCATAAACCCATATTCCGTTTCCATCTTGAAGATTAATTATTGAACCATTACAATCTATAAATGTTTTACCTTCATATAGTCCTAATCCTCCTGTATAAATGGTATCATTTGATAGAATAAGATATTTATCATATTCTCCAAAAGAGTCTGCATTATCATATACTTCTTGCAAAGAAAGTGCATGTAAACTAATACTTATGAGTAACATTATTATTATCATTATATTAAATTATAACTTTCTTCTGTAATATTCATATGGTTTATTTAAACCATACCAATTAGAAAATATTTTTATTATTTCTGTTTCCTTAGAAAATTGTTTAGATATTCCTTCAATTACATGACCTGAAACATATTTAAATCCTCTTTTTTTTGACCAATTAAGATATATCATTTTTAATGTTTTAGAAAATCCACCTTTTTTCCTGAATTTTTTTTTCATATAAAAAGCATAAGTATAAATTGTATTATTTTTACTCAAATTAGTATCAAAATGTGACCAGCTTTCTTGCACGAAATATTCAAGTGGAACACCTATGATATACCCAATAATTTCCTTTTTATATCTTGCTATGAAAGGGAGCGTTTCAGAATTGAAATATTTAAGTATATTATCTTTATTTATAATAAGTCTGTTACCATATATTTCAGATAAGTCTGTTGAAATTTTTAATATATTTTCAATATCATCAAGACCAATATTTTTTATTAATTCAATTTTGTAATCATATGAAGATGAAGCGACAACTTTAGTTATTGATTTATTAACTATATTTAATGATAATTGTTTCATAATATAATTGTAAATTTATGTTAGAGAAAATTAAAAAAAAAATAAGAATAAATGAATTTTAATGAAAAAATTAAATCGAAATGTTTTGAAAAAAATAATAGGCTTTGCCTAGGATTGGATGTTGATAATAACTTATTAGAAAACAATTCTTTAGATTATATGAATTCTTATATAGAAGACATTATTAATGCTACAATTGATCTTTGTCCTATCTATAAAGTTAATTTTTCTTTTTACGAAAGATATGGTTCTAAAGGATATAAAATTCTAGAAAAAATTCCTGAATATATAAACAATAGAGCTATATCAATCGCAGATGCAAAAAGAGGAGATATAGGTAATTCATCTATTTATTATGCCAAATCAATATTTGACTATTTGGGATATGATAGTATTACAGTTTCTCCATATATGGGTAGAGATTCAATTGAACCATTTATTAATTATAAAGAAAAAGGTGTATTCGTTTTAGGATTAACATCAAATATAGGTTCAAATGATTTTCAAAAATTGAATGTAAATAATGTTGCGGTTTATAAATTAGTCATAAAGCTATGTAATAGTATGAATAAATATAATAATATTGGGCTTGTTATTGGTGCAACTAATGATAAAGATTTGAAAGATGTTGAGTCAGTCTCATCTCCAATACCATGGTTAATGCCTGGTATAGGTTTTCAGGGTGGAAATTTAGAAAAATCTTTGAAAATAGGTGAAGAAAATTTTCTGTCTATTATAAATGTATCTAGAGGAATTTTGACAAATAAGAATAAAAAAATAGAAGATATTAAAGAAGCAACTTTAAATTACACCCTCAAAATTAGAGATTTAATATGAAAAGTAAAGAAGTAATGAATTTGTTGGAATGGACAGGTGCAATAATGAAAGGCCATTTTAAGCTAACTTCAGGAAGACACAGCGATACTTATATAGAAAAATTTAGATTACTTGAAAATCCAGTTGCTTTAGATAAAATTTGTTTAGAGATGGCAAATCAATTTAATGATGATAATATTAACTTAGTTGTAGGTGCTGCTATTGGAGGTATATTGTTATCAGGAGGTGTAGGTAGACATATTAATTGTAAACATATTTTTAGTGAAAGAGTAAACGGTAATATGGAATTTAAAAGAGGCTTTAACATTGATAAAAATTCAAATATACTTATTGTTGAAGATATTATTACAACTGGAGGTTCTATTTTCGAGTTAATAAAATTAATTTCTAATTATCAAGCTAATATTAAAGGTATAGTTTGTTTAGTAGATAGAAGCAATAAAGAATTAGATTTTGGCTTTCCATTTAAATCATTATTAAAATTAAATGTTAAAAGTTGGGATGATAATGAAGTTCCAGATTGGTTAAATAAAATTACATTAATTAAACCTGGGAGTACAGGTAAATGATTTACTTTTTTATATTATTTTCAATTGCTTTATTAAATGATTTAGAAAATTATACCAATCCTTTATTAAATAAGAAAGGATTAAAAATAGATGGAAATATAAAAGGAAATTTAATTCCTGGTTTACCTCAAGAAATAACACCACAAGAAATTGAATTAATAAAATCTAAAGCAAAAGATTATTTACCTGAACCAGTCAATGAAGATGATATTATTATAATGGAAACAAATTATGGAATTATGGAATTCATTCTTTATAATAACCTCGCACCTAATCATGCATATAATTTTAAAAAACTTGCAAATAGTGGATTTTATGATGAAACAATTTTTCATAGAATTATTCCTGGTTTCATGGCTCAAGGAGGAGATATTTTAACAAGAGATTCTAATAAAGAAAATGATGGAAGAGGTAATCCTGGTTGGACTATAGATCAAGAGTTTAATAATATACCCCATAAAAAAGGGATATTATCAATGGCAAGATCTCAAGATGTAAATTCAGCTGGAAGTCAATTTTTTATTTGTTTTAATGATGCGCGACATCTTGACAATAAGTATACTGTTTTTGGTTCCATGATTAATGGATTTGAAGTATTAGATAAAATTGAAAAATTAAAATCTGAAGCAGATTATATTATTTCTAAATCAGTTGATAAAATTTCAGATGATAAATCATCTCAATTTGTTGAATTTAATTATAAAGGTAGTAAGAGATATATCAAAGTGCCTTTAAATGAAAATAAAAATAAATTTAAAATTGATGTAAATAAAAGTTTAAAAAATATTCATAGAACTAAAAAACCTGTAAAAATAACAAAAGTTAGAGTAGATAATGAAAATATTGAAGAACAATCTAGATAAGTTTTTTTATCTATTTAATATATTATTTTTTAGTATCTCGTTTTCAAATGATATAGATATTTCTAAACTAGAAAATTGTGTGAATTTTAAAGTTAAAACTGATCGTAATATTTATTTTTCTGGTGAGAGTTTAAGTTTAATCTTTGATATTAATATTGATGATGGTTTTCACATTTATTCTGTTCATCCAGAAAAAAGTTTAAGTCCCACATATATTGATATAATAGATTCAACTTTTTTTTCGGATTTGGGTATTATTAATGAACCTATTCCATTAAAAAAGTTTGATAAAAATTTTAATCAAGATATTTTTTATCATGAAGATAGTATTCAATTGGTAAAAAATTTAAATTTATTAGATAATCTTAAAAGTGATAGCTATAATGTTAATGGTGTTTTTGAATATTATGCTTGTGATGAGAGTATGTGCATACCAAGATGGGATGATTTTAATTTTATATTCAAAGTTTTTGAAGGTGAAAAAAGACAAGAGTTTGTTATTGTACCATTTCCTACTGATTATAATGATGAAATTCCATTAAGTGATTTAGAAAATGAAATCAATAAAGGTTTATTTTCATTTATTTTATTTGCATTAGGAATGGGTTTCTTAGCTTTATTAACACCATGTGTTTTTCCAATGATTCCTATAACAGTATCTTACTTTACTAAGGAAGGTGAAAAAGAAAACAATAACCCTATTTTTTCCGCTACTTTATATGCCTTAGGTATAGTATTGATTTTTACAACATTGGGACTACTTTTATCATTTACACTTGGTGCTTCAGGAGCAGGCGATATAGCTGCCAATCCTTGGATAAATATTTTTATTGCTTCATTATTTATTTATTTAGCATTTAGTTTGTTTGGATATTATGAAATTCAGACACCAGCATTTATAAGGCAGTTTAGTATAAATCAAGAAGGTAGAGGTGGTATTTTAGGTATATTGTTTATGTCTCTGACTTTTACTTTAACTTCTTTTACATGTACTGTCGCTTTTGTTGGTGCATTATTAGCAACGGCAAGTCAAGGTGCAGTTTTTTGGCCAATTATTGGTATGCTAAGTTTTTCATTAGCTTTTGCTTCTCCATTTTTTTTCTTAGCTTTATTTCCGCAATATTTATCAAAACTACCAAAAAGTGGTGGATGGTTAAATTCTGTTAAAGTTATTATGGGATTTTTAGAAATAGCAGCAGCCTTCAAATTTATAAGTAATGTAGATTTAGTTTGGAATTGGGGAATTTTTGATAGAAATGTAGTTTTACTAATATGGGCACTAATTTTTATTTTAATGTCATTATACTTGTTAGGTATTATTAAAATGCCATTTGATACTCCAATTAAAAAATTTAGTTTTTCTAGAATAAGTTTTTTGGTTTTATTTTTATTTATAGGTGTTTATTTATCAAGCGGTCTATTTAATAATAAATTACATGGATTAATTGAATCATATTTACCTCCACCAAAACAAGATTCATGGATAGAAAATTTAGATGAGGGTTACAGTATAGCAAAAAAAATGAATAAGCCTATTTTTATTGATTTTACTGGATATACATGTACTAACTGTAGATGGATGGAAATTAATATTTTTGAAGAAAATGATGTTAAGAAAATTTTTGAAGATTTTGTATTAGTTAAGCTATACACAGATGGGAAGGAAGAGATACATAAAAAAAATAGATTATTAGAAATTGAGAGATTTGGTACTGCAGCTCTTCCATATTATGTAATTTTGAGTCCTGATGATGAAGTTCTAGGTACGTTCCCAGGAATGGATACTAATAAAGATAATTTTATAAATTTTCTAAATAATTCAAGGAGTAATTTTGAAGATTAAATTTTTACTTTTAATTATTATTTCATTTATTTACACAAATAATTTAGATCAGAAACAATTAGATAAAATTGAAGAGCTGACAGCTGATATTGATTTAGCTAAAGATTTTACATTGAAATCTGTAAAAAATGATAGTTTGATAACTTTAAGTGATATGAAAGATAAGGTTGTCTTAATAAATTTTTGGGCAACATGGTGCGGACCGTGTAGAATGGAAATTCCAGATTTCAATGAACTATATGAAAAATATAATTCTAAAGGTTTGAATATATTAGGACTTTCAATTTCAGATACAAAAAAACAATTAGAAAATTTTTTAAAAGCTTATGAAATAAACTATCCAGTATTATATGGAGATCAAGAAAATATAGATAAAATCATCTTTGAATATGGCGGAGTATATTCCATCCCAACAACTTTTTTGATTGGTAAAAATAATAAAATAAAACGAATTTATCCTGGAGCTATTTTAAAAGAATACGATCCAAATATGTATGCAGATTTAATTTTCAATATCGAATTATTACTAAGTGAATAAATTTTTAGCTAAAAATAATTTAAAAGAGTTATATACTGTTTATGGTTTAAATAATTGCATTGCTGTTCTTAATTCTGATATTAAATTAGAAATCAAATATATTTATTTAGATAAATCCTCAAAAATATTTAAATCAAAAAAATTCGATAGTTATCTTTCTGATAAGAAATATTCCATCAAGTATCTGGATACAAAAAATTTTAAAAAACTTTTTTTAAATAAGCATAGTCAAGGAATTGCAATTGAATTTTCATATGATTTTTATAATGATATTTTTTTTAAAAATGAATTTTCTAAAAATGAATGTTTATTAATCCTTGATCAAGTTAGTGATCCTCAAAATTTTGGACAAATAATTAGAACTGCCGAATGTGCTGGAATTAATGGTATTGTAATACCTAAAAATAATTCAGTAAAAGTTACAAATACTGTGTTGCAAGTTAGTCAAGGTGGATTTTTAAATATCCCAATATATATGCAAACAAATTTGAAATCAACTATTGAATTTTTAAAATCTAAAGGATTTTGGGTTGTTGGAGTTGAGAATGGTGTAGATGCTAAACAATGGTATGAATTAGATTACTCAGGAAAAATAGTATTTGTATTAGGAAGTGAGGGACAAGGTATTAGGCAATTAATCAAGAAAAATTGTGATTTTTTAGCTACAATAAAAATGAATGGACACATTGACTCGTTAAATGTAACAGCTGCTACGAGTATTATCTTATTTGAAAGACAACGACAATTATCAAATTAATAAAGATAAACTAAAATTGATGAAATAGATAAAAATGTACCAAGTGGCAATTTTTTATTTTTTTCATATCCATTTATGAAATATAATAATAACCAATATATAATTCCAATGCATGCAGATAAAAAAATTGTAATTAATACTTTAATTGGGCCTAACCACAAGCCAAGAATACATATTAATTGAATATCACCTAAGCCTAAGGGTTCTTTTTTTGTAATAATCCAGGTAAATATATATATAAAAAGTAAATATCCCAAACCTACAAGTAAACCATAGATGTAAAATAATGGTTTAGCTGAAAAGAATAAATTTGGTAAAATTAAAATTATAAGAAAAAGAGATAATTTTAATGGTATTATGAAATGTCTGTAGTCTATTATAGAAATTGCAAATAACAAGCTTGATACTGTAATAAATGTAAAAGATTCAATACCTTCAAAATAGAAAAAACCTATTAAAAATAAAAAACCAGTAATAAGCTCTGTAAATGGGTATACTAATGAAATTGATTTCTTACATTTTTTACATTTTCCATTTTGAATTAAAAATGAAATTAAAGGAATATTATTATAAAATGAAATTTTTGATTTGCATTTAGGACAATAAGATCTTGGACTAATTATTGATTGATTTTTAGGTATTCTATAAATAACAACATTTAAAAAACTACCAAAAATTAATCCAATTAAAACACTAAATAAGTATATCATTAATATAAAATTAACCAGCTAGTGCAGAACCAAAATTGAAAATAGGAAGATATGTTACAACTAAAACAATACCAATTACAGCTCCAACAGTGACAATTAATATTGGTTCAATTAATGAAGTAAGTCTATCAACAATTGCAGATACTTGTTTGCTATAAAAATCTGATGCCTTTAATGCTAGGTTATCTATTTCTCCAGTTTCCTCACCAGTTATTAAAAGTTGAATAAAAATTGGAGGAAAAATATTTGTTTGCTTTAGTGCTTGAGATATGCTAATACCATTTTCAATTTCTTTTTTAGCTTCAATTAAAGCTAACTCATAAACACGATTATCTACAATTTTTATAAGTAAATCCATTGAATCCATAACTGAAACACCTGCACTAATTAAAATTCCAAATGTTTTTCCAAATTTACTTAAAATGTTTTGTTGAATTAGATTGCCGAAAATTGGAAGTTTAAGTAATATTTTATCTCTTATTAATCTTCCATAATCTGTTAGTGTTATAAACCAAACAGAAATTAAGGATACAATAATTGAAAAAATAAGAGAAGCTATATTAGCTTTAAGCCAAACAGAAAAATTAACAAATAAAATTGTATAATAAGGAAGCTCACTTCCTAGTTGTTCGTAAACTGTAGAAAACTGAGGAATTAAAAAGTAAAAAATTCCAAATAATATACAGGTTAAAAAAATTAAAATAAATACTGGATAGTACATTGCAGACTTAACTCTTCTTTGTGTGTCTTCGACTGTTTCAAGATAACTAGATAATTCTTGAAGTGTTTCAGATAGCTTACCACTAACCTCACCTGCTCTAACTAGTGATATGTAGAGATTAGAAAAAATTCCAGGATGTCTTTCTAAAGCATCAGATAATAGTAATCCTTTTTTTACATCGTTTTCAATTTTATCTAGCGCTTTTTTAAACTTTTTATTTTTTTCTTCTTGAGTTAAAAAGTGTAACGCTCTCTCAATTGTTAGTCCAGATGAAAACATTGTTGAAAGTTGTCTTGTAAAAAATACTAAAACAGTAATTGGAATTTTATTCTTAAACTTTTCAGTTTCAAGCGCTAATCTATTAATAAAAGGTTTTATAAAATCAAAAGAAGTATCAGATTCTGATAATTTGACCACTGTATTATTATCACTTTGCAATTTATTTACAGCTTCATTATAATTTTCTGCTTTTAATGAACCAGTTTTTCTAGATCCCGATTCATTTCTGATTATATAATCAAAATTTGGCATTAATTTTCCTCAACTGTAGCTCTTAACACTTCTTCAATTGTTGTTACACCTTTTTTGATTTTTTCTAGACCTGCTTCCCTTAATGGTGTCATTCCATTTTTAATTGCTAATCTTTTCATCTCTAATTGAGAAGCATTATCATATATTAATTGTCTTATATCTGTTGAGACCTCTAAAATCTCATGAATTGCAGTTCTGCCTTTATATCCAGTATTATGATTTGATGTTGCAGGTTTACCTTTAAAATATTTAATATTTTTCTCATTACTTAGGCCAACTCTTTCAATTTCATTTTGACTTGGTTTATATTCTTCTTTTTCATTTTCATCTATTGTTCTTATCAATCTTTGTGCCATAATTAAATTCAAAGAAGAACCTAATAAAAATGGAGGTATACCTAAATCCAATAGTCTGGCAATTGTTGATGGAGCATCATTTGCATGAACTGTTGAAAAAACTAGGTGGCCAGTTAACGCAAATTTTACTGCAATATCTGCAGTCTCTTCATCTCGAATCTCACCAATTAATAAAACATCAGGATCTTGTCTAAGAATAGATCTTAATGATGAAGAAAAGTTTAGTCCAATATCATCATGCATTTGTACCTGATTGATACCAGGAATTTGATATTCAACAGGATCTTCTACAGTAGTAATATTTATTCCTTCATTTTGTATTTCCATTAATGAAGCATATAATGTTGTAGATTTACCACTTCCTGTTGGTCCAGATATAATAACCATCCCATAAGGTTGGTTTATCCATTTTCTAAAAACTTTTAATTTATCATCAGGAAATCCTAAGTTTGATAAAGTTAGTGTTTTCCCACCACTCCCAAGTAATCTTAATACTACTTTTTCTCCATGGACAGTAGGCAAAATAGAAACCCTTACATCTATCTCTTTAGAGTCAGTTTTAATTTTCATTCTACCATCTTGTGGTAATCTATGTTCAGCAATATTTAATTTAGAGAGTATTTTAATTCTTGTAACCATACCATTTAAAGAATTTATTGGAGGTGACATAATAGTTACAAGTACACCATCAATTCTTATTCTAACATTTACATTATCTTTACCTGGTTCAATGTGAACATCAGTAGAGCCTTCTTTAATAGCTTCAGTTAGCATAAGGTTTACAAGTTTTACAAATGGAGCATCTTCAGCTGATACATTTTCTGATCCTAAATCGAGTTCATCTCCATCATCATCATCTCCTCTAACTATACTTATTTTAGATATAGCACTTTCAACTTCACCACTTTTTTTAACTTTATCATATAAGTTTTCAAGTGCATCTTTGATAGAACTTCTACCAGCAACTAAAATTTCTGGACTCAAATTTGTTAATTTTCTTATTGAATCTAATGTAGATAAATCTTCAGGATCTTCCATAGCAATAGCTAAATAATTATCTTTTTTACTAAGTGCAAGGACATTATTTTCTTTTGCAAAATCTTCTGGTAAAAGAGAAACTATTGATTGATCTACTTTAAGCATTTCATCTCTAGATATAGAACGATGACCACATTGCATTGAATATGCATTAACTAACTCATCTTCTGTAATAGAACCTTGAGTAATAAGAATATTTCCTAGTTTATCTTTTGTACTTTTTTGTTCAGTTAATGCATTATTAAGTTGATCTGCTGAAATTATCTTTTGATGAACAAGAATATCACCTATTTTTTGAAACTGAGGGTTGAAATTATCCATATTATTTCTTTCTTTTAAATTATTTTTAAGGATTTTTCTCTAAAATTATATCAATGCTTTCACTTGCTGTTTGTAAAGGATTTTGAAGCGTTGTTATGATAGTAGATATTCTATCTTGATACGTAAATTGACCATTATTTTCTTGCCTCGGAATAACATTTTCATTGTAATGTATTATCCAAAAACATTGACCATTTCCATTAGTTTTGCATACAGTTTGATCATCATCAAATGAACCTAAGATACCATCATCATTATCTGGAGTCCAAACTCCACCATTGCCTACACATAGACTGCATTGATTATCAAAATCATCAATATCACAATCACCAGTAATACCATCTCCATCAGAATCTATTGGATCACAAGCTATCCAATCATGTGCATTTGCTAAAGTGTCTGAATCATCAGTATTTACAGCATTAGTATTTGTACAGGCATTTTGAGATTGGCCACTTGGGATAAAACAATCATCATAATCTTCCTCAGCCTCACCAGTATCACAGTAATTATAAGAGCCTTCATCAGGCGTAGAAAAATCAGCATCTAATAAAATTGTACCACCACTTACAGGGTATTGATAATAGTCTGTAACTGAAGCTATGATTGTGACTCCTTCGTTTGGAAATGATAAAGTACTTCCTGATTCATCGCCTAAAACTCCGTCGTTTACCCAGTCTGGTTCATAGCATTCAGTACCAGCACCTTGGACACCAAAATCCCACGCATCTATTGCAGAGCTTACATTAAGTGTTCCAGGCCAAAAAGGTAAAGTTAGTGGTCTGTTTTGATGATTTTCTCTACTATCTATTAATAAAATTTCACCATCTGAATTATAAGTTAGTGCCTTGATTACAACTCTTTCAAACATATCTCCAGTACCAAAGTAAACATATGACCATGCAACTCCTGGTACATAAGCATTATCGGGTGATAACATACCAGTTTTTGCTTCTCCTACTACAGAGCCAGGTTCATTTGGAATTATTTCCCAAACACAATCTGTAACTACACCATCATTGCTACATTCATCTAATAATTGATTTTTGTAACAATTACATGAATTACTTATAGAATTTGCATTCATTTCGTTCGGATTTTGGCCCAATGTAAATAAGTCTGGTCTTTGAAGGACATATCTCAAACTATCTCTTATATCTATTGCTCCATCGATTTCAATGCCCCATTTAACAGTATCTGTAATTGCTCCTTCCGTTGGATAATTAATTGCACTATCAAATGATCTTGCAAATCCTTCTACCCAAATATAAACATTTGTAGAATCTTGAACTGGATTTGCCCATTCATCTTCAAGCTGTACAGATAATGGGACTTGATATAGACCTCCACCAATTGGAGAAATATCAACATAACTAAAGTTTATTTCACCAGATTCTGGTGCTCCTGTAACAACAGTTACAGGTATTGCATCAAAAAAAGCAAGTTCACAATCATCTATTACACTAAGACCACTAGTAGAAAATAAATTAATTTGATCACAATATTCTGGATTGAATACGGGGTGTTCTTCTAATGATTGTCCTGGTATACATGCTTCTTCAGGAATCCCTGAATCGTATAATTCAACATGAACAGGTATAGAACCTGGTTGTGTCCCAGAATTTAATGTGACTGAACCCACTCCATTACTAGATTCAATACAACCATATTGCTTACCTTCTACATTTATAAATGTTCCTGTTGGTGAATTTTGACCTAACTCAAAGTAAATGAGATATGGTTCTGATACCAAATTACCATTACCATCTTTAACTTCTACTGTTAATTCTGTTGATTCAAGACCACCTCCTCCAGATACTGTAATTTCATTTGGAAATGGTTGTAAAATTTGAATGTATTCAGCATCAGAAGCAGTAATTGATACATAGGAAGTATCTGATAAATTGTATTCAGGTACAGAAGTTATAATTGTTGCTAATCCAACGTCATTGCCCATATTAAATATGGAAGAAGCTGTGCCTGTTTCATCAGTAAAAGAATATGTTGGATCAAAACTTCCAATAGGTTGTGTTAATTCACCATTACCATCTTGTGCTAAGCTTTCAAATTGTACTAACGTATTTTCAATAACATACCCATCATTATCTGTAACTGTTACACTNACNGATGAAGTTTCAATTGAATTATTTGGTAATTCTGTATANTGAATAGTTGATACCATACCAAGACTACTACTATTTTGAGTTAAAGTAACATTAGTAGGATTAATTGAAATATTTTCATTATTTGCTAATGTTGCATTAATTTGAATATTTATATCCTCANTAATTGTAAGAGCAGTATTNTCAAATGTACAAAATGAAGTTTCTGCAGCTATATATGGCGCAACATTTATTGAATCAGTAACAGCATAATAATCAGTTAAAATACCATATTGTGAGTCANTAATATCATTTAAAGAAAANTTGACAGGTACACCACTAAGAACACCTCCATACTCATTAAAAGCTATAGCATAAACTGAAGCACAATTATCTTGATTTTGAGTACCTTCAGTTTGTCCACCGTCACCTGCGCCACCATCGTCAGTAGAAGTTGAAGATGAATCTCCAAAATTTAAGCTTGAAGGAATTGTATTTAATAATACAGATTGTGCAAGCTCGTCAATATATTTTGTTTGAATAGTAAATTCTTCAAATCCTCCTTGAGCTACACCATTTGCATCAATATATTGAGTTTGATTTTGTGGATCTAAAATNAATGCTCTAATATTATCAACAGAACCTGTAACTGAGTTATTATAAATTACAGTNGCTATACCCATATTTTCATCAACTGTAGCTAATCCATCTCCATTCCAATCGTAAAGTGTATCACCTGAAATATTTGATTCATTATTATTTTCATTACTTCCATCATCTGAATCACTTCCATCATTAGCATCTTCATTAACGCTTCCATCATTAGAAGGATTGTTATTACAGCAAGTATATGCTAGCGCTGTACTTAAAGCACCATTACTATTTCTAGATTGATCAAAGATTTCAAATTGTACAGGAACCCCTTGAATACCTTGTCCGGTTTCACTTTTTACAATAAAAGGTAAAACTTCTCTAACACCATTATATAATCCTAGATTTGAACCAGCTGTGGCATAAGTGTCAAGATTATCAATTGTTTGAGGATAATAATTGAATTGATTAACATCGTATTCAATATTTGCGTTACCACTAATTACATATGTTCTATTTAGAGTTTGATTGATTTCATCACTAACATGAACACTTACAGATATATTTATATTATCTGAACTTTCAAGTAAATCNGCTTGAGATATATGAAATACTGTTCTGGCAAATCCTTGTTGGTCACTATATACTAGTTCATTTTCAAGGTAACCAACATCATTGGAGGTTAAACTAAAATGAATAGGNACNCCATTAACAGGNGTNTCATTTTCATCAAGNACTTGNGCNATTATNGAATCTGAATAAGATAAATTAATATTATTNATTAAAGATATATTTTGTAGAAAAACAGCATCTAAATTACTTACTTCCCANGTCTTTTTTATTGATTTTGCNACAAATAAAATATCNTTATCTTCTGAAATAATTTCTANGTCATTTTCATCAAGAACTTTAGCATTAATTGATATTNTGCCCATACCATTATNGAGATTATCTGGACTAATATTTACAAGNTGATTTTGAGCAAGNCCAAAAGAGTTAGTAANAATTTCAGAGTTTACNAANGTNCCGAATTCAGGTGTAGTNTTTGAAAATTTNACAGGNATATATTGAAGAGCAACACCATCAGAATCTTTAATAATTGCATCTAAATTTAATTCAGTGACAGATTCTGTAGAATCAATACTATTTGGTAAATCATTATAAGTCAGTGTATCAATTGATGATGAAAGTGAAAAAATAGAAATATTCTCATAAGATGCTTCAGCAGCTTTGACTTCAAATGGATTATTTAAAGAATTTTCACAACTTGTTTCAGGTAAATCTAACGACCATACAGTTCCATCTGAATGTGTATATTCACAATATAGAAAAATACAACCATCTTGATTATCATCTATCCAATAAAATTCAATTTCTCCAGAATCATCAGTGGTAAATGATTGATTTTGATAAATATCAGTAGCTGTTTGACCGCTATTAGGTATGGTCTGTAAATGTGGTTCAGCTGAACCTGCTTCAACTTCAACACCTTCAGAGTCTTGAATATTCCAATTGAATGTTAAAGATGCATTAGGTACAGGAGATAAATTATCTGTATTACAATCAGATTCTGAGCTAGTTAATGATATAGTTATAGCTCTTCTAGTAACATTTTCATCTACGTAATCATACTCTCCACCTTCAACAATACTAGTCATTGACAAACAATAAACTGAAGGAGCATCATCTGGAATCGCTTGAGTTGGACTGTCACTATCACAAGCTAAATTTAGTATGATAAATGTTGATAATAGTATAAATAACTTATTTTTAAATAATCTCATAAACTTTAAACTCCTTATTAATTTTCTTCAAATGCTTTATTCTCAGCATCTTTATGGTAATCTTTTTTATCAATACCTGAATAATTATCTTTTATAATAGACGGTGTAACTTGTATAATTAAATCTGTTTTTTTATCTTGTAACTCAGTGTGAGTAAACCATTTTTTCCCAATAAATGGAATTCTCCATAAAATTGGAACTTTAGTATCAGTATTAATTGACTCTGTTGTTATAAGTCCAGCAATTACAATAGTTTCNCCATCTTTAACTCTTACAGTAGTTGTTGATTCTCTTTTTTTTGTCCAAGGATATCCTTGAGCTGTCCATGATTGAATAGAGCTGACTTCAGGTGTAATCGATGTTGTTATGTAGCCATCAGTATTAACATAAGGTAAAATTTTTAACTTAATACCCACAGTTTCTTTTAATACTTGAAAATTAGAGTTACCAAATCCTCCATTTGATGCAAGATAGGGTATNACATCNACCATTTGAATCTCAGCTTCATGACCATTAACAGTCACTATCTGAGAATTTGTTAATACATTTGCTTTATTATCTTTGAGAAGCATATCTAATGTTACATCAAACGCAGTTAATTGTCTTCCAAAAGAATTCACTCCTCCAGATCTAGTAAAGGCCATCTGGTCTGGGATAGCACCAGTAGCTGTTCCTGTTATTTGCTCGAATACAAAAGAACTTGTTCCATCACTACTTTCAACAACTTCAGGAACATATCCAGGAAGATATGCGCCAGTAACTAAATTTTCAGTAATATTTTGAGGNTCACCTGATTCTGCTAAAATAAGAGTTGTTGATGCAAGTCTTTCCCAGTCAATTCCTAACTCCTCAGTTTCGTTAAGAGCAACTTCAATTAATCTTGCTTCTAGCATTATTTGTATAGAAGGAACATCTATTTCACTTACAATTTTTTGAACTTCAGCTATCTTCTTTGGACTTGCTGTAACTAATAATTTATTTCCAGTAGCATCAATAGAAATTTTTTCAGTTATATCTTCTAATAATAANGCTACNTCTTCTGCATTAGCATATTGTAGAGGTATTACCGCTGGAGAAACACCAACATCTTCATTAATTTTTGATTGATTAGCAACTAAAATAGAATTTCCAACTATTTCGTAACTTAACCCAGCTGCTCTAATNACTAAATTAATCGCTTGATCNATAGGAACTTCATCTANATGNATTGTTAATTTATTTTTACTTTGAACATTAGGACCTGTTACGATGTTATAACCACTTTCTTCAGCTAGTATTGCTAAAATTGAAGGCAAATGTGTATCTTCAGCATGAATTGAAACTAAAGGTTTTTTATCTTCAGATTTATTATTAATTACAGTCTGTTCTGAAAGTAACATAGAAAAAGTAAAAATAGTTAGTATTACTAATTTCGATAAATTATTTATAATTGTCATTAATATCTCCAAATTTTAATCTAAAGTATTTTTAATACTAAGATTATATTTAATTGTTTTTTCATTTTTGTTAAAAATCACTTCAGTAGGTGTTATATCCAAAATAACTCCTCCAGCAACAGAGTCACCCTTAACAACATTAAATGATTGCTCTTTATAGTTCATAATTGCAATATTGTTGTTNTTTCCTCTATTAATTATACCTGAAACCCAAAGACTTTTTCTTTTTTTACCACTAGNTGATCCNTCAANNGANACTACNCTNTTTAAATCAGCTGGATCACTAGAAATATTAAAGANTAAATTATCTCTNAATTTATANTTNTTTTCTAAGTTCATAACTTTATTTTCAAGCTCNTTGTCAGTACCAACCTCTTCATTTTTAAATCTATCATAGTATTCGTTTGCACTAGTCCCAATTTGAAAAAAATTAAACATACTAATTAAAATAGCTAAAGAAGCTACAGTTAGTGATATATTCCAGATAAATTTTTCTCTTAAATTCATTTTAAATAGTTTTAGATTTGTTGATAGTTATTGTTTCAATTTCCATTTCAATTTCCATATCACCACTTTCATCAGAATTTTTAATATTATCAATATTGTTTTTCATTACAATTTCTTTAACTAAAATTATTCTATCAGCACTTTCAAGCTGATTAATAAATTGCCCAAATTTTTCATAATCACATGAGAAGCTTATTGAATAAGGAATTTTTGTAAGTAATCCTTTTTTAATTTTTTTATCTGGAATTATTTGGTTTAATTTTATAGANTACTTTTCCATTANATCNGTNAAGTATTTCAAAAATTCCATTGAAGCTTCTTTATTTTTTTCATCTTTAGCTGAAGTTGCTAAGTTTTCTTCAAAAACATTATAAACATTATCTAATTCTTGTGATAGAATCTGAGCAGTTATGAANTGTTCATTTACNGTTTTTTGTTTTTGTTCTAATTCAGATATTTCAATTTCTTTGCTTTCGATTATAAAACTTGAAAGTAAAGAGCCTAAAATGTAATACGTGATAGACAAAGCTATTAAAATAATACTTCTTTTTAAAATCATCTTAATTTTGCCTCAACTTTAAATGTTAATAATTCATCATTTTTTGTTTTTTCTTTATCAAGAAAATCAAACTTGATGTCTTTGAAATCTTTATTGAACTCATTATTTAAATCAATTTTTTTCATGAAGTTTTCAACAACAGTAAACTCTTTTTCTCCAGAACCAATATTAGATATAGCCGAAATATTAAGTTTTTTNCCTTTAAATTCAATTTTAGTTATAGCCATATCATCAGGTGTTATTTTAGATAGAGCAATAAGTTTTTCGGTCCAAAAAATTCTTTTTGATTCTACTTTGTATAAATTATTAATATCTTTTTTTGATAAGTTTATTTGACCNGAGCTTTTAAGTTTAGCNGTATCAGCAATTATTCTATCAATAGTATTATTTCTCTCNTCAATAACATATTGCATTCTTGAATTAATAAAAAATAACCATATTATAGTTGAAACAAAAAGTACACATACAAAAGAAAATATATACCATCTTTTTTGTTCTTGTTCAATAAAGTCTTTTTGAGCTTTACTAACTGTTTGATTTAGGTTTATTTTAATAAAATTCATTTAAAANAGACCCCTTAAAGCTAAACCTATTGCTACAGAAAATTCTGCAGGATTATCAATAGTTTTATCACAATCAATTTTATTTAATGGATTTANAATATCAACTTTAACATTTAAGGCTTCAGCAATAAATGAGTCAAGACCAATCATTTTTGAGCAACCACCAGAAAGATAAAATTGGTTAAAAAATGCTTGAGAGTTATTTTTCATATAAAATCTTAANGTTTTTCTAACTTCATCAACTAAATCGTTTAAAATTGTTCTTTGTTCAACAGATATAGCNTGNTCGCTTTCTTCATTGGNTTTNTCAAAAACAGCAATACCTTTTTCATGTTTTTTATTTTCAGCTTCACTATATTTAATTTTATTACTTCTTATTANAGATTGACTGATTTGATTACCTGCAATTTCTATTTCTCTAGAAAAATATGTTATATTATTTCCAAAAACAACNAGAGTTGTCGATGAATGACCAATATCTAAAATTACATTTGCACCAGTCTCAGGTAATTCATATGAAAATTGCAATAAATTACAAAGAGCAATAGGNTCTGAATCAAAAATACCTGGCTTAAANCCAGCATTCTTTAAAATATCCGCATGATCCTTAATTTTGTTTTTTGTTGTGGTTGTTAATAATAAGTTAATTTTATCTAATTCATGAAGATCTTTACCTATATGGTGATAATCAATAATTGCCTCTGTTCCNTCTAAAGGCACATGTTTTTTTGCTTCAAGTTCTAAAGCNTGTAATAATTCNTTATCTGGCATNTCCAATATACTAACTTGCCTTGTATCAACATCTGNNCCTGNNAGAGAAGTTATTAAGTTTTTAACTNTTTTTGTTTTAATATTTAGATTNTTAGTTAGGTCTTGAATAGAGGCTGAAATTTGAGATTTTGATAATTTATCTATATCATAAGTATCTAAATCNTCAACAATATTAATTGTTTTGAGATTTATAACTTTAATAGATTCATTAACTTTTTCAAGNTCAACTAGTTTTATACTAAATTTTCCTATATCTAATGCAATACTCATAATTTATATCTTAATAATAAGCTGTTACGCTCCATGGTAATTCGTCTGCTCCTTCATCACATGTTGTATTTTCAGGATATAATGGAGGAAAAGAGCATCTTAAGTTACAATCAAAATTATAATCTTTTCCATCATATCCAATATTTCCNTGGGGTAGATTGTAAGGACCAGGATTGTTCCTTACTATATAGCCTCTAAATTTTTGAACAACACCACCCCATAAATTTACTTTACCTCTTGTATCATCATTACCCGAACTACCATAAATTTGAATTCCTTGACCATCTCCAAATGGAGGTCTAGAATAGTATCCATTATTTGAATTATATGTATTCTGCCAATATTGAACAGCAAACGATTCATTGAAAGCTATGATGTGNGCATGAATATTGATATCACAAATATTATCATTACAATTATTATAACCTCCATCATGAGCTCCATTTTTTTCAGTATTTGCAACAAATACATTAGCTCCCGATACTAAACCCATATTATTTTCAGNTCCATTATTACATTCTTCATCAGGTTGAGCATTAAATAGACTATATGTTCCATTTGNAGCATCATCATTAATTAAATCATCAGTAATCCAAATATTATTCCANAAAGTATCTATTTTTGCTGGCCCCATAGTTGATAGCCATGCGTGCCTGGTGTAAGGAGTATATTCATCAGTAACAACTGTATATTTACCTTTGTATCTACCATGTACTCTTACAGGACCACCTTTAACATAAATTGCAGTTGGTTGAGAGTAGTTGAATGTTTGTACACCTCCACCAGCCATATACTCTGGTAGTAATTGGTCTGGACTATTGAATGGAGGATTTTCATCGATTTCAAATTGTGAAACCCATTCACCATTTGTATTATAAATATAAGGAAAATCATAATGGTGGAATCCATGTGTACTAGAAACAATTCCCCAATAATCAGGAGCTACAAAAGCATCATTACCCGTAATTAAATTTATTGTTTTACTATGAAAATTTTCAAGTTGTTCTATATAGTTTGGACATGTCCTGATATCAAATTGACCACCAATTGTAGGACAATCCGAGGAAAAATTTTCAATTAGCAAATTGAACATATATGGATAACCAACATTATAGTCTTCCTTAAAATAGGGAGGTTTAAGAAACCAAAATTGTTTTACTCTGAATCCATGAACAGAGTTTTCTACAAAAAATTCAATATCTGTCATTATCAATGTNTCTCTNGAACCGGTAGCAGAATTATAGTTTAACTTTTTGGTAGCATCAAAAGTNTAGTGTTCATTACTATTTTGAATAACTCGCTTCATTGTTTCATAGCCAGGNGGTGGAAGACATGTNGTTTTTACAGTATCTAATGCTGGTTCGCCTTGNAATATTTGCGTTGCACTACCAGATTGAATATCAGGATAATGTATATCTCCGTTTTCATCTTCAACTACACTTACTGTTATATCAAAAGTTGGAGAGCCAAATTGACTAGTTACAAATGTACCGTTTGTTTTAAATCCTACATCACATATTGGATCACCTTCCCANCTAGCATTNAGTTGATCNCCTGATCCCCAATTATTTTCTCTACGNGTATTAAATGATGGGGTTCCATTATCAAATGACCAAGGTGCGCCTCCTGCAAGTTCTGAGTCAGTTAACCATAAATAATCTGATAGGGAAGANTTATTTCCTAGATTGAGTACNTTNTGTCTTTCAATTTGTATTTCTTTTAAACCAAGTACNTGTTTTACTTTTGCATANCCTGTTGNATTNGCNCCTCTNATTGGNTGANCNGTCTCAGGATCAATTCCTTCAAATAGTCCAATTGAGTAATAACCCATATCATCAATATACACAAAGCTAGTAGAGTCAGTTGATGGATCTGGTATGTAATCTTTTTTATACAATGTAGAGTAAGCACCAAGAGCGATACCAGATTCAGCATTGTAAAGAGCTCTTGTCTGAGCAATTTTATATTCTACTTGAAAATCTTTTTCATAAACTGTAAGAATAAATGAAAATAATATACCTGAACTTATGAATAAAAATAAGATAGTTATTGGTAAAGTGATACCAGATTGATATTGTTTAAATTGTTTAAGCATTATTAGTTTTTACATTGTATATATATTTTGCTGGAGAAAAAATTCTTCTACTAAATTGTAATGTTTCTACAACTTGTTCGTTTGGATAATTATATAAATCAATCTCTAAATTAATTTCATATGATGCGAATCGAGCCATATTAGCTTCATAAGAAAATACACTTCCCGATGTAAGAGTTGGCTGATTTATTTCAAAGTTTGTTATTTTATATTTATACCTATCTTCATCGTCTTTTGGAATATAGATATCAATTGGTGTATACCTATTAGATTCTCCATCATTTTTCTTTACTCCATTTTCTAAGCTAATCAAATATTTTATCTTTTTTTGAGTATTGTTAAAATATAGTTCAATTGTTGTATTGTTTAATGATTGATTTATTTTGACTAACTGATAGGATTTTGATATTTCTTCTTCCATATCATCTAATACTCTGTTTCCATAATTAATCATATCAGATTTGTAGTCTTCATTTACTAAATTTCTTTGAAGTTGATAAAATGCAAAAAACATAGAAAATGAAATCGAAGAAACAATTACGATACTTACTAATGATTCTATGAGCGTAAAACCGTTTAATTTTTTATTTATTATTTTTTTCATTGAATATTAAATTGAATTTGATATGTGTTAAATGAAAGGGTATCTAATAGAGCCTTTTCTTTATTGAAAAAAAGATTTTTTTTATCCCAAGTGATATATGTTTGAATGTTATAATAAACAGAATATTGTCCAGAATTTGCTGCTTTAGTAATTTTTTTGTATAAATTACCTTCAAGAGTGGTATTACCATTTTTATCTACTTGTAATGGAACTGATTTACCTGAGTTTGCATCTGATGGAAAATTACTTACACCAGCTGCTACCATGCTTTTCCATTCATTAGTAAAATTTTTAAGCTCTAAAAATGCTTTTTCTTTAATTCTAATTGATTCCAAGTAAAGTTTTGCTTGGGTTACACCTAAAAATAATGTTGAGCAAATAATTGTTGTCATAAGTATCCCTATTAGAGTCTCAATTAGAGTAAATCCATATGTGTTTTTGTGAATTTTCATACATCAAAAAATACCTTTTTCAAAAATTTCAGGATTATCAGCTATTTTAATTGCCGAGTCTTTGTCAATACTGCCTTTTTGAATTAATCTTTGTAAATCTTGATCTAGCGTGTGCATTCCTTCCTGGGCACCTGCTTGAATTATAGTTGGAATTTGATAAATTTTATCTTCTCTAATTAAATTTCTTATAGCAGAGTTTGCAACCATTATTTCACAAGCTGGAACTCTAGCATCTTTATTCCTTGTTTGTAGTAACTTTTGAGCAATAACTGCTAATAAGCTTTCTGATAACATAGATCGGATATGTGCTTTTTTCCCAGATGGAAATACATCAATAATTCTATCAATAGTTTTTACAGCACTGGAAGTATGTAATGTAGATAATACCAAATGCCCTGTCTCAGCAGCTGTTAAAGCAAGCTGGATAGTTTCAATATCCCTCATTTCTCCCACTAGGATAACATCTGGATCTTCACGGAGTGCTGATTTTAGTGCATTTGCAAAAGAATGAGTTGATTGACCAAGTTCTCTTTGATTAATCATTGATGTTTTTGAAGAATGAAAATACTCAACAGGATCTTCAATAGTTATTATATGACATGCTTTATTTTCATTTATGTGATCAATCATGGCAGCCAAAGTGGTAGACTTACCACTTCCTGTAGGTCCAGTTAATAGTACTAATCCCTTTTCTTTTAGTGCTAATTGATTTACAATGGGAGCAATTCCTAATTCTTCACTACTTTTTATTGATGAAGGAATTGTCCTAAAAACTGCAGAAAGACCATTTATTTGTTTGAAAAAATTTACTCTAAATCTTCCGAGATCTTTTAAGGAGTATGAAAGATCAATTTCTAATTTATCCTCAAAAGCTTTTTGTTGATTTGAATCAAGTATATCTTTTTTAATAGATTCCATTGTTTCAATATCAATTTTTGGAAGTTGTAATTTATTCATTACACCATGAATTCTGACCATAGGTATAGAACCTACACTCAAATGAAGATCTGATGCTCCAGACTTCATGGAGTATTCTAATAACTCGTTGATTTGACTCATTTTATTGTCTAGCTGCCTTCTTGCTCTTCGGCACCATAGCCATAAAACTTACCATCTTTAAGTTCAAAGATAATACTTTGTCCAGCACCACCTTTCATTTTATCAGTACTCTCAGCAGTAATTTGACCAGTTATACCTTCACTATCATCATAGCTTAAATCAATTGTAAAATTCCATTTATCTAGTGTTGATCTTGGTACGTTTGCATATCCTTCAGAGTTCATTGTTTCTACATCTTCAGGAAACTCAGCATTTTCCGAATAATATAGTTTAGAATTTTCTAAAATATTTTTCATTTGTACTTTAGCATCTGATGCATAACCTCTTTCTACATAATCAAAATATGTAGGAATCGCGATTGCTGCTAATATACCAATAATTACAACAACAATTAATATTTCAACAAGGGTGAAACCCTCTTCTAATCTTTTTTTAAGATTTTTAACCATTCTTATTTCTCCCATTTCAATTTAAATAAAACCCTGAGTTTTGACTAAGAGTTAAATTTATGTTATAGCTACTATTTAATTAACATAATTTATGTAACAACATGTTAAGTAATTTATAAAACGATAATTAGTATTATAAAATCACTATAACTTAAAGATATTTTTCAAATAATAAATTAAATTATTACGATAATTGGAATTATATTTACATATTGATACAAACAAATATTAATGTTAATGTTATTTGTATGATAAATTTAATTGAAATAACTAATTTATTTATGATTAAAAAATTCAACATAATTACTTTTTTACTTGTAGTTTTATCATTCATGTTGGCTTCAGCTAATTTTAATGATTTTGATAATAAAACTAATATTTTTTCATTTAAAAATGAAAATGATATTAATCGTAAAATTTCAAATTTTAAAAATCAATTAGAGTCAGATAAATTACATTTTGATGAGCTAGTACTTCCTTCTTATTCATCCTTTTATCAAATTCATGATAATTTAGATATTAATGTATCAAGCATATCAGAGGAATTTGTAAATGTTGGATATGTAAATAATTTAGAAAAAGAAAAAATTTTAAAAAATTTTGGATCGGAAAATCGTTATTTTCCATCAGAAAATTTAATAGTTTCTGAAGAAATGATTTTTAGAGGCATAGTTGTTAGGCAGATAACCTATTATCCGTTTAGAATTAATTTATCTACAGGTGAAATCCAAATCAATGAAAATGTAAATATTTCTGTAGAAGAAATTGAATCAGATTCATATAGAAATTTTAATCACGTTAAGAAATCAAAAATCTTTGAAAGTTTTTATAAAGATTTAATTATTAATTATGAAACATCAAGTAGAAGTGAAGACTATCAAATTCCTTCAATTTTATATGTTTGTGGAGGTTCCGCATGTCAAAATTCTTTGGTACAAAGCTTATTTAATTGGAGACACAAAAGTGGATATATAGTTAATCATATATCTACAAATGAAATTGGTTCAAGTTCATCAAGCATTAAAAATTATATTCAAGACGCTTATGATACTTGGGATAACCCACCTGAAATTGTTGGTTTGATTGGAGATACGGGAGGCAGTTATAGTATTGGACATTTTACTGAAGGATGGTCAGGATATGGTGGTGCTGGAGATTTACCATATACTCAGCTAGATGGTACTGATTTATTGCCAGAGGTTTTAATTGGAAGAATATCAGTTAATTCTAATAGTGATTTAAATAATGTTATAAATAAAACAATTGCTTATGAAAAAGCTACATACTTATCTCAAACAGGTAGTGAATGGTATGAGCGTTCAGCTTTGTGTGGTGACCCAAGCTCCTCTGGACAATCTACAATAATTACAAATCAATATATTGAAAATATTATGAATCAATATGGTGTTGAAAATATTAATACAAATTATGGAAGCGGTAATTATTCTAATTGGATGGAAAATCAATTAGAAAATGGTTCTTTATATATGAATTACAGAGGTTATATTGGTGTGAGTGGATTTACGCAGTCAAATATTAACAGTGCAAATAATGGTTATAAAAATACGTTTGCAACTTTTTTAACTTGTGGAACAGGTGATTTTAATTATACTTCTTTAAGTGAAGAATTTTTTAGGGCGGGTTCATTAAATAATCCTAAGGGAGCAGTGGCTGCTATTGGCACTGCTACAAGTGGTACTCACACTATGTTTAATAATATTGTTGGTATGGGTATGTATGATGGCATTTTTTCAAAAAATCTAAAATTAGCTGGATCTATTGTAGCTAATGGTAAATTATCATTATTAAATACATATCCTGATAATCCTAATGATAGAGTTAGTATATTTTCTTTCTGGAATAATTTAATTGGAGATCCTGCTTTGTTACTATGGACGGATTCACCAAAAACAATGTTTTTAAATCATCATGATAGTATTCTAAATGGTACAAATATTATTGAATTTAATGCCACAGATGATGAAGGTTTACCTGTTCCTGGTGTTTTGATTACATTATTAAAAGGAAATGATGAAATATTTATTTCTCAATTAACAGACAATAATGGGGTAGCATCTTTTGATTTAGATTATAGTAATTCTGGAGAAGTTTATGTTACTGCAGTTAAGCAAAATTATATACCTGTTGAAAATAATTTTCTTATAGAAGATAATAGTGTATTAGTTAACGTTGATTATGATAATATTATTATTGATGATTCATTTGGTCAAATGACAAGTGGTAATAATGATGGATTACTAAATCCAGGAGAATCAGTTCTTCTTTCAATCCCTATGGTAAATAATTGTAATCAAATTCTATATAATATTGATGCCGAGTTAACAACTGACTATAATTTATTAAATATTGTAAATGATATTGAATTAATAGAACAAATTAATCCAGGTGAAATTAGTAATGTTGTCTATCATTTAGAGTTAAATAATAATATTTTAGATAAACAAGATTTATTATTAAAACTTAATATTTCGGATAATAATATGAATTTTTTAGAATCTAGCATTAAATTAGATGTATATGGTTCAAATATTATTTTCGATCATTTAGAATTAATTGATAATTCTCTCCTAGTTCCTGGTTTAGAATCTGATATAAAAATTTATTTAAAAAATATAGGTAGTATTGATTTAAATGATGTTCAATTAAATCTATTACATTCTGGGTATTCAATTGATATTATCCAAGGCATAGTTGATTATGAATATATCTATGCTGGTCAAGTTTCCGAACCAAGTAGTATTAATGCAAGAGTTTTAGTTGATTCAAATGTAATAAATGGTTCTGTTATTAATCTTTTAGCAAATATTGTTAATATTGATGGTTATAATCAAGATATAATTATTCCTTTAAATATTGGGCAGGCTTCAGTAGAAGATCCGCTTGGTCCTGATTTACATGGTTATTATATCTATGATTCTAATGATTTAGGGTACAATTTATGTCCAATTTATGATTGGATTGAGATAGATCAAGATTATGGAGGACAGGGAACGCTCTTACCTATGAGCGATAGTGGCGATGGTAATGGAATTACAAATAGTTCATTTACAATGGATTTACCTTTTNCTTTTAAGTTTTATGGTATTACGTATGATTTAATTACTGTAAATACAAATGGATGGATTACNTTTGGTGAATCAAATATTACTTCATTTAGGAATTATCCAATTCCAGGAGCAGGTGGTCCNTCTCCTATGGTTGCAGCATTTTGGGATGATTTAAAAACTACTTCTTCTGCTGAAATATATAANTATGAAAGTGANAATCAGTTGATTATACAGTGGTCAGAAATGAGGACNAATAATAGTAATTCGATTGAAACNTTTCAAATAATACTTTATGATGAATCTTACCTAACACCAACAGGTGATAATGAAATTAAAATACAGTATAAAGAATTCAATAATACTTCTACAGGAAGTTATGGTGGTTGGGGTACACCTGTTCATGGTGCTTATTGTACAATAGGTATAGAAAATCATTTATCTAACGATGGATTGCAGTACACCTATAATAATCAGTATCCTCAAACCTCAATGCCTTTAAGTAATCAATCAGCAATATTTATTACAACGAGAAATCCTATACAAACTTTAGTTGGAGATCCAAATCAGGATGAAGAAATTAATGTTTTAGATGTAATTGTTACAGTAAATCATATTATTAACGNTGAATCANTAGATNCAATGGGTGTTTATATTGCTGATGTTGATGGAAATGGTAATGTGAATATTCTTGATGTAATTATAATCATAAATATCATACTTAATTCATAATAACTATCTAATTANAAGCAAATGGAATTATCATTAATATCAATAAATGCATTAATATGTATAATTTTGGTTCTTTTAATTTTAGGCNTAATTGAATCCAGAATTCATAAATTATCTCTTAACAAAATACCAATAAGAATTCATGTNAATGGAACTAGAGGAAAATCAAGTGTAGTAAGATTAATTGCTGCAGGTTTGAGAGCTGGAGGTTTAAAAACNTATGCNAAAACTACAGGAACTGTNCCTTGTATTATTAATGAAAATGGTAAAGATATAAATTTGCATCGATTAAGAACAGCTACTATTGGGGAACAGATAAGATTAATTAGATTTTTTGGAAAGAAANAACCTGATGCTTTNGTTATNGAATGTATGGCAGTCAATCCACAGTANCAATGGATTTCAGAACATAAGATTGTTAAATCAACATTAAGTGTGATNACNAATGTTAGGCGAGATCACATAGATGAAATGGGTAGTACAATNAAAGATATTTCTCAATCATTATCAAATACAATTCCTTTTAACTCCAAAGTATTTACATCTGAAAAAATATCACTTAAATTTTTGAAAAATATTGCATCCAAGAGAAATTCAAAAATAATTGAATCAAAAAATTATGATGTTGATTTAAAATTTTTGGAAAAAATGCCTTATATCGAGCATAAAGATAATGTAGAATTAGCATTAGCTGTATGTATTGAAGCTGGTGTAAGNCAAGATAAAGCATTAGNAGGAATGCTTNAAACNACACCNGATCCAGGAGCACTATTAATGTGGACATTGAAAAATAATCTTAAATTTATTAGTGCATTTGCTGCAAATGATCCCGACTCAACTTTTAAGGTNTGGGAATTAATAAAAACGAAAGATAATTATAGAAAATGTATTTTTTTAAATTGTAGAGATGATAGAAGATATAGAACTATTCAATTAATAGATTTAGTAGTAAATCGTATAAAGCCTGATTTATTCATAATTAGAGGTGATAGTATTGATGGAGAATTACATAAACATAAANATAAAATTAAAATTAAAAAATTTACAATGAAATCAAACCAAAATGATGTTATAAATTACATGNTAGAATTAAATCAGTTTACAATAGTTGGAATTGGTAACATAGTTGGTTGGGGTGATAAGTTTATAAATAAATTAAGAAATTATAAAGTATGAATTTAGTTTTACCGTTAGATAGTTTTGTTTTACCGTATGCACAATATGTCTATTTAGCTATAGGTATTGGAATGTTAGTTGGTTTAATTTTTAGTGAAACATTGGGTGTCATGGGAGGTGGGTTGATTGTCCCAGGTTATTTTGCTTTACATCTTCAAGATTATTTTTCAGTATTTATTACTTTTTTTATAGGATTTTTAACATTCTTATTAATAAAAATACTATCAAATTATATAATGATTTTTGGTAGAAGAAGAGTTATTTTTTCGTTATTGATAGCTTTTTTAATAGGTTTAGTTTTTAGAGATTATCTTTANATGGAGTATATTGGTTTTATTATACCTGGACTTATAGCTTCTTGGATGGATAAACAGGGTATTATTAGGACCATTTCTGTTGTTATAATAGAATCGTCAATTGTTCATTTTTTGTTAATGTTAATCTACGTNTATAGTTTAAATGTTTAGACCGCAAATACAAAAAACTCAAGTNCTTGTTATCATGGCTTTAATTAGTACCTGTCTTTTATATTTTGTNTCAAATTCNAAAACATACATTAATAATTTTAATGTAGATAAAAAGCATTTAGCTGTGAANATAATGAAAAAATCAATTGATATTATTAATTATGATAATGAAATTTCACCATATGATGTGTATAGAACCGGTTTGATAGGAAAAAAAAATTCAGATATTACAACTATTCAATCTACTGATGATTCATTCTTAGAATCTAAAATTGCAACTACTAGCCCTAATTTTAGTGCTTTTGTAATTGACTTATTTGAAGAATCAAATTTACAGCAAGGAGATACAATAGCTATAACAATGACGGGATCTTTTCCTGGAGCAAATATCGCTGTTTTATCTGCTTGCAAAGCAATGGAGATATATCCCATAATTATTTCNTCAGTTGGCGCTTCATCTTGGGGAGCTAATAATATANNTCAATCTTGGTTAGATATAGAAAATAAATTAAATGAAAATAATATTTTTAATTATATGAGTTTAGCTTCTTCAATTGGTGGAGAAAATGATTTAGGTGAAAATTTAACAGACAAAGGTATTGAAATAATTGAAGATATAATTGGAAAATATGATATTAATTTTATTAATGAGGTAAACTTGCAAGAGAATATTTTGAAAAAAATTAATTTATTTGGCGATTTAAATAAGTTTGCAGCATTTGTTAATATAGGTGGTAATGCCTCATCACTTGGGCAGGGTAAGGGTAAAAATTATATAAGGGGAGGTGTAATTAATCCTNTNCTAAAAGATGATGTTAGTGAAATTTTTTATTTTAATGAAAATAATGATAACTTTTTAAAGGAATTTAAAAAATCAATATCTTATAATTTTTTAAATAATGATATACCTTTAATTAATATTAAAAATATAAATTTACTTCTNAAAGATTACGGAATTGAATANTTACTCAACCCTGATTTAAATNAAATAAAAAAAGGTAAATTATATTATGATATTGAAAAGTTTAATTTAGTTACTATTTGGTTTGCTTTAATTATTTCAATTTTAATGTCATTATCAGTAGGTGTTTATAGTCATTATGAAATTCGAAAAAAAATGAAGGAGGATGAGATTGATTCAATTATTTAAAATAGCTTTATTTCTAACATTTGCTTTTTCNTTACCAATAAAGCCTAGTAATAGTAAAAATTTAGAGATTGTTAAAATTTCAGATAAAAATAAAACAAGAACTTATTATCATCTCGATAAGAAAAATTCTTTGGTTTATCCAAGGTTAAATAAAATATTTGATAAAGATAAAAATTATGCTGTTAAAATTATTTCTAGAACAAAAATTTCTAAAAATAGTAATTCGAGTAAATCTTTTGGTTATGTATTAAATATTATCGAAGGAAAAGATACAACAATTAAAGAGTTGAAATTTAAAAAGAAAGTATCTCAATCTAAAGTTCCAAATAAGCGAGGTTTTTCATATACTAATGCAGGATTTTGGCTAGAAGAATTTAAGGGCAATTCTAAAACAAAATTATTAATTGAACCTTTAAAAGGAAGTCCTGAAATTGATGTAAGAGTTGTGTTTAATGAAATTAAAGATGATAAATTTATTAATGATATAAATCCTGTTAATGTTTTAGAGTCAAACACTGTTTATTTTTTAAAAGATTCAAGTTATACTAAATCAAATAAATGGTTTTCTATAAATAAAAAGAATGAATTTCAGTTTAAAGTGAATGGACCTTTAGTATTAAAAATAATTTCAAGAACTGATAATCTTTTTTCAGATGATGAGTTTTATGGTTTTAAAGTTTTTGAAAATGGTAAATTTATGATTAATCAAAATCATAAAATTGTGAAATCAAAAAAAAATGCATATTATTTAGACAAAAACGAGAATAAAATGGATTTAACAAAATATAACGCAACATATCTAAATGTTCCAGAAGGATTGAATTATTATCTAATTAAAAATATTCAAGGTTCTAACGGAAATACTTTAGTAAAGGTTGAATCTACATTAAATGATTAGAAATGAAACAAATATTTTATATAATTCCTATTATTTTTCTTAATTTTATTTATTCTTTTGAATATAATAGTAGCTATAATTTTGGATATGATAACAACATCCTTAAATATTCTGATAATGAAAANATTATATTTTCTAGATTTCTTAAAACTCATAAATCAATATCAACAAAATTTAAAATATTAGATAGAGCAACACGATTCAGTTTATCATTTAAAAAAAATTACTATTTTGATTATTCTGATAAGTCAAATTATAGTTTTGCTTTAAAGTTAAGGCAACCATTAGGTCAATATCGTTTTTTAGATTTTTCATACAATTATATTAATAATATATATCTAAGAGAGTATGTAGATGTTGATCAAGGAATTTTAAATTATATTTATGAAGGCACTTCATGCGATTTTGATTTTTCTAAATATAGTGTAGGATTTGAAAGACCTTTAAAAACAAAAAAATCTAAATTAAATTTATTCTACTTATATCAGACTCAGTTCTATAATCCTTTTTTTACTGAATTTGATTTAGAAATAAATGGCTACAAAATCAAGTACTCAAAAAAAAATAAATTTAATAAATATAGTATTTCATATACATTTTCTGATGCTAAAAATATTACTTTAAATGATAATACTGTTTCAACTGGCTATATGGATAGAGGATATANTGAATCTAATTTATTTATAAGTTCAGAATATTATTTAAATGAAAATAAAGTAGGATTTTCTGTTAGTTCGTTTTCAAGAAAATATATTTCTGATATAGATGCTGATCAGCTTCATTTTAACAGAAAACACAAAGATGAACAAATCTCAGTATGGTATACTTCTAAAAATAAAAATAAAAGTAAATTTCTTTTGAAGTATAGAAAGAGATCTACTGATTCAGAATATTCATGGGTAGAGAATTTGAAGACTTTTGATAAAATAATTTTCGAATACATAATATATCTGAAAAAAAGAGAGTTTNGGAAAAATGTATAAATTGAAAAATAAAATAATTATATGTTTTGCTGTATTGTTTTTTACTTGTGATAAACAATCAAATCCATTTATCGGAGATAGTAGTATATATTTACAAGAAAATTTAATGGGTGAATCAAGAGATATTATTGTTCTTGAAGATATAGAATTTGATATTTTTGATTGTAGTACTTTATCAGAGGAAGATTGTATAGATGATATTTGGTGTAATTTTGATCAAGACTGTATTTCGAAATCAAATGATTTATTGATTGTTGCCAATCAATATCAAGAAGGTCTNATTATATACCAAATCATTGANAGTNATAATNATATTTCATTAAATAAAATTTATCAAAATAGTAATTTTGAAGTGTTAGATGAGTCAAGTATTGAAAATGATTTAGAATTAAGAACATTNCTTTATTCTGAAAGCTCAGAGATGCTATATATTCTAGATAAATTTGAATATATATACAATGCATGGTTGCCAGGCTTATTGGAAAGTACAACTAAATCTTTTAATGAAGAATGTTATGATTATGATTCTGATTTGATATGGGACCCTATACCATTGCAAACTTTCACNGATATATCTAATCTACATTCTACTCAAGTTGTTATGGATGAATCAAATCAAGATAATTTAGATAAAGCTTTATATTTAATTAAATATAANTCAAACATTATATCACAACAAAATCTTCCTCCTCCATTAAAAACATCCTCATCAAAATTAGGAGCTTATTCTTTTCTATTTGACCCATCTTTTTTAGGATCAGAGTCAGCTTGTAACGGTGAGTTTTTTATAGATTATGCACCAACTATAAGTCCTCATTTTGATTANAATATTACTGATGTTTTTTTTAGAAACGACAAAGTGTTTATAGCAAATCCTTATAATGAATTTGTNTTTAAGGATGCTTTAGGAAATAATTTAAATCTTTCACTTGTTGAAAATGAGTACGAGCAAATAGATGGCTGTAGTCTTCCTGAAAACTCTATATATTTATCAAATGATGGAGAGTTATTATATAANTCTGAAGTAGATATAGGATATTTTGAATTTAATTTANCTGGNGATGATTTAACTAATTATATANCTAATTCAATTGACTGCTTAAATGTGCAAGATAATGGTAATTTTATTCAATATTCNTCAAATTGTTTTGANGGTGAGATAGGTAGTAATAATAATTATTCTGTTGGNATATCTGGTAANAAAGTNATNGGTTANTCTATTATNACATCTAGTATAGANAGTAACTGTGGTACATTAATTNACTTAAATATAAATCAAAATTTTAGATTGATTAGTGAAACATCTAGTACTTTTTCAGTATATGATTATAATATAAATAACAACTATATAGATTTTAATATTGATATTGAAACTCCATCAAAGGTTAAATCCATTTATAATTTTGATGATTATATTTTAGCTGGTCTTTATGGTAATGGATGTTACATTACGTTACTTGGAGATAATACAAATAACTTACTTAAATTAGAAGGTTCAAATAGTTTTACAGTAAATGATATTTATTATGATGAAGATAACCAGGTTTTACTTTTATCTTTAGGAAGCGGAGGTGTATTAGTTTACAATTGGGATGGATTAAGTTTGTATCCAAATTTTAGTGCTCATATTGTTTCTTCACATGCATATTCTGCTAGAATGTTCGATAATAAGTATATAATTATTGCAACAAAATATGGAGTAGAAATATATAATTATGAAAATATTTAAAATAAATTATTTAATTTTAGTTTTAAGTTCTTTTTTAATAGCTCAGTTTGACTGGGTTGATAATGGTGCTGCACTTAGACAAGGATATCATATAGAATGGCAAAGAACAGCTGATGTAGGTTTATCAGGTGAAGTAATTTTTGCTTGGTCTGATACCAGAGATGGTGGAAGAGATATCTATGCTAAAAAAATAGATCAAAATGGAAATGATGTATGGGATGTAGATGGTCAGATTGTGGTAAAGGCAGATGGTAGACAGGAAGATCCTCAATTAGTTTCGGATAATAATGGTGGGGCATACATTATATGGAAAGATTATAGATATGAACCAGATGATGGAGACTTTTTCGCACAGCATATTCTATCCGATGGTTCTTTAGCATGGGATCCTTTAGGAGTTCCTTTAACGACAGTATCTGGTAAACAAACTTCTCCTAATTTATGCGTTGATGGTCAAGGTGGTGCATTTGCAATATGGAAAGATGAATCTGAGGGATCAGGAATACCTGATTTATACGGTACTCATTTAGGGGAAACTGTCCTTAATCCAGGAATTGGTGTATTATTAAATTCATCAGATTTATCTTATGGTGGAGTAAGTTTGGAAGTTGCTAGTGCAGGTTCAGCGTTATTGGTGTGGTCTTACACAGTAGGCTCTAATAATGAAGATTTATACGCTCAACGTATAGATACATCTTGTAATACTCTTTGGTCTACGCCTCAAGAGGGAGGAATTCCTTTTTATCAGGGTGATGGGGTACAGGAATCTCCAAGAGTAACATATTATAACGAAGAATACTCTATTGTAGTTTGGGAAGATGATAGGTCAGGAAATGATGATATATATGCTCAATTTTTAAGTATGGATGGACAAGTCTTTTACGACAGTTCAGGATTATTAGTTTCTTCAGGAGTTGATAGGCAGTATAAACCCAGAGTTAAAGCAAATAGTCAAGGAGCTTATGTAGCCTGGTATGATTTAAGAGATAATATGGGTGCTACACCTGTAAATAATGATATATATATTCAAAGAATAACTATAGAAAATGGTATTGAATGGGACAATGAATTACCAATAGCTAGAGGTAGTTTTTATGATAATCTATCTTTCGTACCTGATAATACAGAGTCAAGATTGACCGTCGATTTAAATGGCAATGCATATGTTACTTGGATGAATGATAGTAGTATCGAAGGTGAGTATGATATTTCAATTCAATTAATTAATAGTAATGGAGATATTTTATTCAATGAAAATGGCTTAATTATTTCCGATGCAGACAAAAGACAAGAAAGTCCAATTGTTAGGAGTGATAATTTTGGAGGAGCATTTGTTGTGTGGGGTGATAAAAGAAATGGTAGTATTGGTATATATGCACAACATATTCAAAGTGATGGTTCAATTTCATTACTTGATGATGGAAAAGAATTTTATTGGGGAATTGATGGTAATACAGTTAGTAGTTATGCAAATAAACCTTCTGCTCTCTACATGGGTAATAATCAACTTGCTGTATCATGGACAGATCAAAGATTTGGTCAAAATTTGAAAAATTTTGGTCAAAAAATTTACAGTGGATGGCTAGATTCTAATGCTTCAGATGGTTTTTTATTAAGTGATGCTGAAGCTCAAGATTATCCGATTTTAGAAAATCTTGATAATAATATTGTGCATGTATTTCCTGATGTTTCAGGTGAAGTTAAGTTAAAATATCATATTTTAGATCAAGATTTGAATTTATTATCGAACGAATCATCTTTAGTTAATCCAAATTCAATATCCCCTCAATTTTATAACTCATTTAGTCTAGTTGATACTGAAAATGGAACATTTTTGGCTTTCTCTGAGCAAGTTTACTTTGCTGCATTTAATGTTTTTTTACAAAAATTTGATGATAATGGTTCAGTTTTTTCAGCTCCATTATCGTTAACAACAAATTTTTCTGCTGATGAAAATGTAAGGAAAATACATGATGTTCCCGGCTATGGATTAATTGTTATCTATGATTCAGAGAGCTGGTTAACTGGTAGAAAAGTTAAGCTTATGGCAGTTGATTACGATGGTAATATTCTGCCAGGTTGGAATGATGGTATTGGTGTTAGTGATGTTGATTCGAATCAAGACTATTTAGAATCAGTATTTACAGATAACGGGATATTTATTGTTTGGAATGATGGTAGGGGCGATGGTGATGATATTTACGGTCAGATTATTGATATCAATGGTAATTTGTTGGGTGATTCATCTGGAGAGCCAATAGCTGCATACAATAGCTATCAACAAAATCCATCAATCGCTTATAATGATATAATATCAGATAGTGTTAATGAGGTTTTAGTTTGCTGGGAAGATTATATAGATAATAGTTATTATGATATAAACTGTAAGTCTATTTTTACTGATACTTTTTATCAGTCTGATGTTATTCCCATTGCTAGTACTGTAAATTCTAATCAAATTAGTCCATTTATTTTTACGACAATAGATGGTAGTTATTTAATTACTTGGCAGGACTCTAGAAATTATGCAGGTACTGTCGCACCAAATGATGATATTTTTTTACAGTTGCTAACATCTAATGGTATAGTTTTTTCTGAAAACGGTATTCCAGTTTGTAATGCTGATTTTTCTCAAAATAACCCTCAAATCGAACTATATGATGAGGATTCAAATTCTTATCTCATCTATTGGAATGATTTAAGAAGTTCGGGTAAGGCTGATCTTGTAAATATCTATGGACAATCTATTACAATTGAAAGTGATGATTCATGTGTAAGTAATGGAGATGTTAATGCTGATGGTGTAGTTAATGTTGTTGATGTTATATCAACTGTTAATCATATCATTGGAAATTCAAATCTTGAAGGTAGTAGCTTTTGCTCAGCAGATTTAAATGGTGACAGCATTATAAATGTAACTGATATAATTAGTTTAATAAATCTAATTTTATCATAATATTTGTTTAAGATAATGAAGTATTTAATATCAATCTTCCTAATAATTAATTTTGCTTTTTTACAAAGTTCTCTTTCAGAGCGTTATACAACATATAATGAGCTTGAAGAAAAGCTAAATGAGTGGAATCAATTATTTGGTTCAAACTCAGATCCTTTCCCCCAAATTCAAAATGAGGGAGTTGTTTATCATCAGGAAATTATTGGTTATTCAGGAGTTGATAATTTGCCTATTTGGGCAGTAAAACTTTCTTTTAACGCTGATGTTGACGAAGATGAACCTAAAATGTTAATCTTAGGTCAATGCCATGCTGAAGAAATTTATGGATTAGAAATTGCCATTGAATTGATTGAATGGTTTTTAGATCCTTTTAATTCTGAAAATTCTATCTATTTACAATCTATATTTTCAATCATGTCAAATTCTGAGGTATGGGTTGTGCCTACTCATAATCCAGAGGGGCTAGAGGTAGTACATGGGTATTATGATATTAATAATGTTTGGCAGCAAGATGAGTCTTTTAGAAAAAATAAGTATGATGCTAATATGAATGGAGTTTTTGATTTTGTACTTGGAATTGGAGATGATATTGATGGAGTAGATTTAAATAGAAATTACGATTTAAACTGGGTTTATGGAGATGAATTTAACCAGCTTGATACTGGTTGCAGCTCAAACCCATCGTATCTATCTAACTATGATTACTATAGAGGCCCAGCTCCTTTTTCAGAGCCTGAAATTCAAGCCATTCGAGATTTTACTTTAGCAAATAATTTTTTATTATCTATAGCTTATCATAGCTCACGTTCAGGTTGTGTTGCAGAAAAAGTAATTTATCCATGGATATGGGAAAATGAAAAAAGTGCTCCAGATATAGATGTAATATCTGAACTTGGTATAGAAATTGCTCAAAGAATTCCTACACAAGATGGTCAAAGTTATTATTATCCTACTAATAGCAAAAGCATGAGAGGTAATGCTCATGATTGGCTTTATGCAAATACTGGATGTATTCAGTATTTAATTGAAGTAGGAACTAGTGATATTCAGTCTGATGAACTAAATATTATTGAGGACACCATTAGTAGAAATATGCAAGGACTTCTATATCTGTTAAAAAAAGGTGCTGGCACTTCAATTCAAGATGGACCTGATATCTATCAAGTTTCAGGTTTAGTAAAAGATGTAAATGGAATTCCTTTAAATGCAGAAGTTAAAATTTTAGAAAATCATGGTTCTATTCTTAAGCCTAGAATGACAGATCAATTTGGTAGATTTAGAAGAATTTTAAGGGAAGGTTTGTACACTTTANTAGTTTCNGCNTTNGGTTATGAAACNTATACATCTTCNATTAGTCCATCTAGTAGTTCAGTTACAGAATTGGATATTATATTAAATAAGCTACCAGTTTANAATCTCAGTTTTAATTTTTTAAATCTAGAAAGTATTGAAAATTTTAGNGGTCTNGTTATATATCAAGAAAACGAATTTGAATTAAATCTTTTAGGAGAAAATCAATTACCAATGGGTGATTATCAAATCTTTATTGAATCNGAAGATTATTTNCCATATTTCATCAACATTAGTCATAATCAAGATTTAGTTTTNGATNTTAATATGCAAAACAAAGGAGTTCTTGTTTANGATTCTTTTGAAAATGATTCAAATTGGATTAATAATAATGGTTTTTCTTTTGAAAATAATCAATTAAAAAGTCAAGTATCAGATTTTTACAGATNTAATGAAAATAAATCTATTAGANTGAATCAAGATTTNTCTTACATTGATAATGTCGATTATGTTTTAAAAGTTAATTTGAAGAATGAATTAGAGTGGGATAATGATTCCTTAGTTTTTAGATTATCTTCATCAAGTTCAGATTCTTATTTAATTTTAAAAGAAATATCGAATCATAATTATGATTGGCATGAAATTAATATCCCNTTCAGAATNGAAGACGATAGAAAATATTTAGAAATTGTTTTAAGTACGGACAGTAGCGTTAATTATAGGGGCTTTAATTTTGATAGCTTGGAATTATTGTATGAATGTAGAGGTGATAAAGGCGATATTGATGGTTCAGGTGAATTAAATATATCAGATATTATTATGATAGTAGATTTTATTTTAGATAGCGATAATTTTCAATTTACAAATTGTTTAGCTGATATAAATAATGATAATATTGTNAATATATTTGATTTGGTAAGNGTTGTTGAAACTATTTTAGAGAATTAATTATGAAAAAAAATATTTTTTATGTTTTNTTTTGTTTTTTATGTGCTGGTCCAATTTCATTTAAGGCATTTAATTATGGTTTAAATGATAATTTTTATGGAAGAGGTGATTATATTATAGTTCTTGCCTCATCACAGCTTGAAACATATCTTACAAATCCAAATCCTAGTTTAGGTGGTGATTTTGTAAAGTTTAAAAATTCTCAAGGGTTTAATGTTAAAGTTATAAGTCTAGATCAAGAAGGTTTTACATCAGCTGAACAGCTAAAAGAATATCTTATACAATATAACGAAAATTCTAATGGTATGTTAGAATATGTGTTATTAGTTGGTGATGTTAATGGTCAATATGAAATACCAACTTTTACTATAAATTCTTATAATGAGCAAGAAATAGATGTTACAGATTATCCCTATACGTTTACTGAAAATCCATATGAGCCTAAATTTTTCATTGGTAGATGGCCAATTAGAACAATTCCTGAATTTTTAAATGTTAAAAGTAGAAGTATTCAATATATTACAAATGAGAATTTATTATTATCTGGAGATGATTTAGATTTTTATAACAATGCTATGCTTGTTGCAGGTAATTATAAGACAGCAGATGGTCTTGANGTAAGTCCAAGTGAATGGCCTGTTACCCCNGTTTGGACTTCATTATGGCTNCAAGANGAGTTAAATGAATTTGGTTNTTCTCAAATTGATACTGCTTTTTTTCATCAATATAATTATCAAACATCAACTTATAATCCATTNATTGAAGATAAGTGGAATCAAGGTGTTGGAATAATNAATTATNGAGGNTGGGGTGATGCAAATGGCTGGCATAAACCATATTTTCATCGCGAAGAGGTTTTATCACTTGATAATCAATGGAGATTGCCAGTAGTAATGAGCTTTGTATGTAATACAGGTGATTTTGGTAATGATTACAGTGGAACTGGTCTAGATAAGTGTTTTGGTGAAGTATTAATAACAGCAGGAAGTATTAATTCACCTAAAGGTGCTGTTGCNATGGTTGGTCCATCTGATCTAGATACTGATACAAGGTTTAATAATGTAATGTGTGGAGTTATGTGGGATGGTTTATTAAGCGGTACTACTCCAGAGATTGGTCCTGCTTTGCACTTAGGAAAGCAGTCTCTAATTAGCGAATTCTCAGGATTAGAAGTTGAAGGAACTATTATAGACGTTTTTTATCATCATGTTTATAGTGTTATTGGAGATCCGAGTCTACCAGTAACCTTGCAAAAACCTGATAATATACTTTTAGATTTAGATTCAAATGATGATGGTGTTGCTGATGAAGGTTTGCTATCATCNCACATAGTAACTTATGTTTATGATGAAAATGGAAGTCCNATTAGTGATTTGGTTGGTGTTTTATTTANAAACGGAGAGCCATTTATGGATGATANTANTTCAATATTTAGAGGAGTGTCTGATTCTAATGGACTATTAATTATAGATTTTGATTTAAATGAATCTTCANCTCTTGANTTATATTTAAATAAACCCCAATTTCTTCAAAAAGCTATTNATTTNAATTACCTTTCTGATGATGGAGAGTCATATACTGAAACTATTNCAGCGAGCTTNGANNTTNATATAAATGGNGATGCTTATGCAGTNCCTGGTGAATTCTATAATTTTNANNTAGANATANATAATCCTAANGAATTTAATANNGGGCTTNTTGATTTATTAATTAATGTTGGANATAANANCCTNCAAATCAATAATATTGAAATNTCTGAAAATAGTTCTANTGTNTTCANTGATTATTCAATTNTAATNTCTGATAGTTATGTTGTTGGNGANANGATATCTTTTAATTCGGTTTTTTCAAATTCNAATTTTAGTTTAANTTCTAATTCGNACGATATAATTGTAAGTGATAATAATTTATTGTATTACGATTATTTTCCATCTCCAAGATGTGATTATGGTTATAGAGCTATTGATAGCAATGATATNAANTTTGAAGGTTTCCCAGTTTATGATTGGATTGAACTTAACGANATTGAAAATGCTGAAAATTTATTACTTCAAGATGATACTTTAACATCAGTTCAATTNCCTTTNGATTTTAAATATTATGGTATTGAATATCAANAAGGAGATAACCTTACTGTATGTTCAAATGGTTGGATTTCTTTGGAAGAAACATATATTGATTATTTTTGGAATTTTTCNATACCTAATCCAATGGGTCCNTCNTCNATGATTGCTCCATTTATGGATGATTTAGATGATAATGATGGAACAGANCCNTTCAATGTATATTACTTCTATGATATGCAAAATAATAGNATGATTATTGAATGGGACAATGTTTCAAATGGNGAAGATGATCAAAATTGTCCTAATTGTATTAAAGAATCTTTTCAAGTTATCTTACTAGACCCAGAATATTATCCAACTTTAACTGGAGATGGAGAAATAATATTTCAATATAAAGAAATTTATGATATTGATGCTAATGGTAATTATTCAACTATTGGNATAGAATCTCCCAATCAAAATGATGGTATNCAGTATNTATTTAGTAATCAAAAAGGATTAGGCTCTTCATGGGCGGATTCTCCTAATACNNTNATNGAAGATTTAGCTATAAAATTTACAACTGGCTATGAAAGTAGCTTATGTTTGCAGATGGATCTTAATCTTGACGGTACAATAAACATTGTTGATGTTATTGCTGTTGTAAATATAATCATTGGTTCGCTAAATCCATCTGATGCNCANCTTTGTGCCGCTGANNTAAATAGTGATGGAACAGTAAATATTGTTGATGTAATATCAATTGTTAATACAATTATAGATTCATAATATTTTATATATATTCTCAGGAGGTCGTCCAATGACTCCTTTTTTATCATTAATTATGACCGGTCGTTGCATAACTTTTGGATGATTTAGAATTAATTCTATTAGTATATTTTTATTTTTTTTATCATCATCATTTATTGATTTAAATTCTAATTCATTTTTTCTTATAAGGTCTTCAATGCCAATATCTAAAATGTTTAAAATATTATTTATCTCTTTTCTACTAATTTGATTTTTAAAATACTCGATTTTTCTAAAAGAAACTTGTTCTTTTTCTAGAATCTTCACGGATTCTCTAGATTTTTTTCAGCGAGGGTTGTGATATATTATTATTTCCATTGGTTATTTTTATATTTAATTATAAATGATGTTTAATTTAAATAATTTAAATAAAAATAAAAAATATTTATATTATTTGCAGATAAATAATATTTTTTTTTAAATTATTAAATAATCACCCAATATAATTGTGCTTGATAAAACAGATAAGAAAATAATAGATATACTAAAGGTTTCTGGTAGGGAGCCTGCTTCTAGTATATCTGAAAAAATAGGAGTATCTGTTCCAACTGTTATTGATAGAATAAAAAAATTACAGGAAACAGGAGTAATTGAAAGTTATAGAGCAATAATTAATAATAAGAAAGTTGGCTATGATGTATCAGCCATTATAACTATAATATCAGAATCTTCAGCACAATATAGTGATTTGGTTAGTAAAGCTGTTAAAGAGAAGTTTATTGAAAAATGTTTTACAACTACTGGAAATGGTTCACATGTACTTTTAGTTAATGTTGAAAATACAGATTCATTAGAAAAACTATTAAGAAAAATTCAACAATGGCCTGGAGTTAGAAGAACTGAAACGCAAATAATATTATCATCTTATAAATAAAAGGAGGAAGTAAATGGATTTAGTAAAAGCTGAATATATATGGATAGATGGATATCATCCTACACAGAATTTAAGAAGTAAAACAAAAATTTTAAATGGACCTGTAGCTGATGTGAAAGAATTACCAGACTGGGGTTTTGATGGTTCAAGTACATTGCAGGCAGATGGAAATGATAGTGATTGCTTATTAAGGCCTGTATCTATTTTTAAAGATCCAATTAGAGGTGGAAATAATATATTAGTTATGTGTGAAGTTTTTAATGCAGATGGAACTGTTCATAAAAGTAATCATAGAGCACAGTTAAGAGAACTATCAGAAAAATTTGCATCTGAAGAATGTTGGTTTGGTATTGAACAAGAATATACATTTTTAGATTTAGATGGGAAACCATATGGTTGGCCTGAAAATGGATATCCTGCTCCTCAAGGAAAGTATTATTGTGGTGTAGGTTCTGAGCAAGTTTATGGAAGAGATATTGTTGAAGAACATCTTGAAGTTTGTTTAAGAGCCGGTCTTTCACTATCTGGTATAAATGCTGAGGTAATGCCTGCTCAATGGGAGTACCAGGTAGGTCCTTTAGGACCCCTTGATGTATCTGATCAATTATGGATAGCTAGATGGTTGCTAAGAAGAGTATCTGAAGACTGGGGTGTAGTTGTTTCAATCGAACCTAAGCCGATGAAGGGTGATTGGAATGGAGCTGGTGCTCATACTAATTTCAGTACTAAGTCTATGAGAGAAAAAGGTGGGCTAAAAGTAATTGAAGCAGCTTGTGAAAAATTATCAAAAAAGCATGAAGAGCATATTGCCGTTTACGGTTCTAGTAATGAAGAAAGATTAACAGGCCTTCATGAAACATGTAGTATTAATGATTTTAGATATGGTGTTAGTGATCGAGGAGCTTCAATAAGAATACCTATGGGTACAGCTAATGATGGTTATGGATATTTGGAAGATAGAAGACCATCAGCAAATATGGACCCATATGAAGTATGTTTTGCACTTATAAATACTATTTGCAATTAATCTAAAATAAATAAAGACCTTAATTATTTAATAAAAATTTCATTAAATTAATTAATAAGGTCAATATGCTTGAATTAGATCCAAAACTTTTGCAGTTCTTGATTATCATTTCTTTAATGATTATCTCGTTCATTTTTGAAATAGTTCCAATGGAAGTAACAGCGCTGGGAACTGTTGGGCTATTATTAATTTGTAATATTATAAGTATTGATGAAGCAATAGCAGGTTTCAGCAATAAGGCTGTTATAACTATTGGTGCAATTTTTATAATAAGTAAAGCGTTAGTAAAGACCGGTTTCCTCGAAGTTTTATCTGATTACCTCTATAAATTTGGAGGAAATAATAAGTGGCTGACATTTTCAATATTTTTTGTAACGACTGCTATTATTTCAGGTTTTCTTAATAATACTGCAGCAGTTGCAATTTTTATACCTTTAGCTTTAAAGTTATGTCAAAAATTTCATATTAGTCCTACAAAAATTTTACTTCCATTATCATATGCAGCTATTTTTGGAGGAACGTTGACATTGATTGGAACTTCAACAAACTTGATAGTTAACTCCTTTATTGAAAATAATTCATCTATAGAGCCTTTCAAAATGTTTGAGTTTACGAAATTAGGTGCAATTTTTTGTTTTGTTGGAATTTTTTATAATCTATTTATTGCAAAATGGATATTACCATCAAGAGCTATTACTTCATCCTTAACTCAAAAATATCATATGAGTACTTATTTAACAGAATTTAAAATAGAGCCAGATTCAAATTTAATTGGAAAATCTATTTCTGATTTTAAAGTAAAAGATAAATATGAATTTGATATTGTGAAAATTATAAGAAATAAAATAGATTTAACTATTGCTCTTAATGATACAATTATCAGAGAAGATGATGTGTTGCTTATTCAAATTAATGTAAAAGATATTTTAAATTTTAAAAAAGATTTAGGGTTATTGCTGCTTTCAGATATAAAGTTATCTCAAAATCAATTAACTGGTAATAATCATGTTCTTGTTGAAGGTTTAGTTCCGCAGAATTCATCAATAATAGGAAAAACTTTAAGTCAGCTTAATTACAGGGAAATGTACAGTTCATTTGTGCTTGCAATTAGTAGACAGTCAGAATTATTGAGAGATAAAGTTGCCCATATAAAACTTCGTTTTTCTGATACTTTGCTTATAATGATTCCTAAAGATAAAATTGAATCAATCAGAGAGAAAAATGAATTAATAATTTTGGAAGAGTTGGATATTCATTTGAGGTATGAAAGATATTGGTGGCTTTCTATTTTATTATTACCCGTTGTTATGTTTTTAGCTTCTTTCCAAATTATTTCTATAACCGAAGGTGCAATATTAGCTGCTATACTTTTACTAGTTTTAAAATCTATTTCAATGACAGATGTATATGAAGCAATTAATTGGCCCGTTATTTTTCTTATTGCTTTATTGATTCCAATTGGAACTGCTATGGAAAATACTGGTGCAGCAAATTATTTAAGTGATTTTATTTTAAATTATGTAAACAGCATGAATCTTGGACCAATCTTAAAGATTAAGTATGTTATTTCAATATTATATTTTATAACCTTTATCACGTCAGCATTTATTTCAAATGCAGCTGTTGCAATAATTTTATCTCCATTAGCAATTTTATTATCTAATCATTTCCAAATATTAAATCCAGAACTTTTAATTGATCCTACCAGAGCATTTTTAATGGCAATATGTTTTGGTGCATCTGCTAGTTTTATGACTCCTATAGGTTATCAGACTAATCTTATGGTTTTTGGTCCAGGTCAATACAAGTTTAAAGACTTTTTAGTTGTTGGATTACCTCTAACGATTATCTTTTGGTTAATTGCTAGTTATTATATTCCAATTTACTGGCCAATTTTAAAGTAAATTATTTTTCAATAATTATTATATAGTTTGCGTTACATAATTTTACTTTATTATATTTGCCTGTCCCTCTATTTATTATTATAATTAAAAAGGCAAAAAAGGAGATGCTTTTTATGAAATATTTCATGTTACCACGAACAATTTTTTTTACTTTATTTTTTACAAGTTTTCTATTAGCTGATCCACCTGTTGATTGGGATTCAAATGGTGATGGATTATTTGATGATATAAATATATATCAAAATAGTGGTTCTATAACTTCAAGAGCATATTTGGATGGTATTGAAATTGGCTCAGATGGAGATGCATTAGCAGCTTTTGTAGATGGAGAGCAAAGAGGATATGTTACAGCTAGCTCTGTCCCTCCACCACTTGGAGGAGGTTATGCTTTTCTTCTACTAATTTATAGTAATGAGGCATCTGGTGAAACAATTTCATTTAAATTTTATGATTCCGAAACAGATACTGTTTATGATATTGATGAACAATATGATTTTGTATCTGATATGGTTTTAGGTAATGTGGTGGCTCCAGAACAATTAACTGTTGGTAATGCTTCAGCAGATGATGGTGGTGATGATTGTGCAAGTGGTGTTTATGATTGTGCTGGTGTATGTGATGGTACATCTGTAGAAGATTGTGCAGGTGTATGTGGTGGTTCTTCTGTAGTAGATGAGTGTGGTGTATGTGGAGGTGATGGCATTGCAGATGGTGCATGTGATTGCGATGGCAATGTGGATTTAGGTTGTGGTTGTGGTGAGGCTGGTCCCTCAGGATGTGATAATGCATGTGGATCAACTGCTGTAGTAGATGAGTGTGGTGTATGTGGAGGTGATGGCATTGCAGATGGTGCATGTGATTGCGATGGTAATGTAGATTTAGGTTGTGGTT
>NZPQ01000027.1 GCA_002693365.1 Fidelibacterota bacterium | reverse complement strand
TTGCAAACAGATCCAACAATTGATAGACCAGATGAAAAAAATAAACCTATTCAAAGCTTTAAAGAACGAAAGTTGATGATTGATTCTATAAAATATGTTAATGAAGTAGTCATATATGAAACAGAGAAAGATTTATACACATATTTAAAAAAGCACCCAGATATATATTTTCCAAATTTCAAAGAACCTCATTTTTTTGGTAGTGACTTAATAAGGAAAAATGGTGCATATGATTTATCTCAAAAAGATTATAACGATTTATTTTCTACAAATAAAAAGATTATTGGAGAAGCATCAACATTTTATATTTTCTCAAAAAAATCAGCTCAAGAAATATATAATCATAATCCAAAAGCAAAAATTATTATAATGATTAGAAATTTAGTTGATTTAGTTCACTCTTTACATGCTCAGTTTATATTTAGTGGAGATGAAATTGTTGAAGATTTTTCTAAGGCCCTAGATTTAGAAAAAAGTAGACTAAATGGAAAAAACATTCCAAAGCAAACTACAATTGTTAATAAGTTATATTACACAACAAATATATTATCAATTCCTAATAACATTAAATCTTATATCGATTTGTTTGGAATTGAAAATATTAGATTCATTCACTTAGATGAAATAAAAACTAATCCAAGAAAAGTATACAAAGATACCCTAGACTTTCTGAATGTTGATTCAGGTTTTGAAATTGATACTTTTAAAGCAATAAATAAAAATAAAGTATATAAATATAGGATTATAAGAGATCTTTTAAAAAAATATTCAATACTTTTAGGAAAGTTAAGGTCTCTAATAATAAAAAAACCTTTGGGTTTTGTAAAATTTTTTGAAAACTTAAATTTAAAAGAGCAAAAAAGATTAGACATTTCTAAAGATTTATATGAAAAATTAATAAATAAATTATCTAAAACAGAAATAGAAATAAATGATATAATTAATAAAAGATAATTATGAAACGCATAGATAAAGCTAAAAAAATTGGAAAAATTTTAGATAATTTATACCCAGAAACTCCAATACCTCTAGATCACTCAAGTTCATATACTTTACTTGTAGCTGTAATGTTATCTGCTCAAACAACTGATAAAAAAGTTAATGAGGTAACTCCATACTTATTTAAACTTGCTGATAATCCTCATGCAATGTCTATGTTGGATATTAATCAAATAGAAAAAGCTATTAAACAAATCGGCTTAGCTCCAACAAAAGCCAAAAATCTAAAGAAACTTTCGGAAATTTTAGTTAAAAATGGTGGAATGAAACCAAGCTGGAGTTTTCTAGAAAGTTTACCAGGAATTGGACATAAAACAGCTAGTGTAGTTATGTCACAATGGTATGGCTTTCCAGCATTTCCCGTTGATACACATATTCATCGTTTAGCATCAAGGTGGGGTTTGTCTAAAGCTAAAAATGTTATTATGACTGAACGCGACTTAAAAAAAATATGGCATAAAGATTTATGGAATAAACTGCATTTACAAATAATTTTTTTTGGAAGGGAATATTGTCCTGCAAGAAATCATAATATGCTTGAATGTCCAATTTGTTCTTGGGCATCTTCTAAGAAAAGAATTAAAGCTGAAATGTCAATTTAGTTTGATAAAATAATATTTACTAGTAAGACTATATCTAATACATCAAAATTACTATCGTTATTTAAATCACCAATTAATACCTCATTTGAATTTGGTTCTGATGTATCTAATATGATATTAATTGCTACCACTAAATCAAGTACGTTTAGTAATGAATCTGTATTTAAGTCTCCTGATAAAAATGAATCTGAGAAATAATACCCTGTATTATGATTATCACCTCTATATTTATTCCAATAAAATGGTTCTGTTGTTGTAGTATTTTTAATATCAATGACTGATAAATTTTGACTGCTTCCAATGATTATTTCTAAATCATTATCATCATCTAAATCAACAACAGTTGGTGAACTTTCAAATCCAACATTAAATTGTAATGGGAAATTTTCAAATTCCATTCCATTGATTTGAAAAATTATTATTTTTCCTTCATCACTTGCAGATATTACTTCTGGTAAATTGTCATTATCCAAATCTGCAAAAACTGGAGANGAATTAACATTATCACTACCTATATATTTTGGCCAATTATTTAATGGTTGTCCATTAGTATTTATGCCATAAAGATAACCATCTTCAGANCCAAAGAATATTTTAATTTGATTATCATGGGTAATAAATCCTGGTTCTGATTTTATATCGTTTCCTGTTTGNATTGAAAATTTTATAGAACCATCAATATTTAATCCATAAAANATTCCACCTGTATCTCCAGCTAAGATTNTCAATTCATTATTATTATTTAAAATTGATGGTGCAGCTTTAAATTTGTCTTGNGNCGTGAAAATTGTATTAATACTTCCATCATCATAAACAATATGAATTTCTTTATCATTTTCTGTCGCTANAACGATATCGTCTTTTCCATTATTATTTATATCATANATACTTACACCATTTAGAATTTTAGAATTTATTTGTACAGGGAAATTGTTAACATTACTACCATCATGATTAATCGCAAAAACATCTCCTGAAGAAGAGTAACCAACAAATATAATCTCAAGATTATTNTCACTATCTAAGTTTGCTAGAGAAGGTGATCCCATTAAATATTGATCTGTTTCATATACTAATTCAATATCTCCGTATTGATTAATTACATAGCAATTTTTATTCTTAGATGTTACAATAAATTCTATTGCACCATCATTATCAATATCTGCTGCTGCTGGTGACCCCCAAATCTCTTTACTGGTACCATCAAGTTCAATTGGAAAACCATCTAAAGGTGATCCATCATTATTNACACCATGAAAAAANCCATTATCATCTCCAAAAAATATTTCTGANANAGAATCATTGTTAACATCAATNATNAGTGGAGAAGATTTTACTGTTGTAACAGTTTCGTATGTATTACCATCATCATCAATAAGAGAAGTAGTATAGGGAAACCCTTGCTGATCTAGGGTAACATTAATTACTACATCATATTGATTTTCATTTGATTCACCATTACTTGAAGATGATATAATTGTTAAGTTCAAAATATGATTTGAAAGGTTAATATCATCAGACAAAGAAATTAAAAAAGGACTATTAGAATTAATTTCTGACTGTCCTGCTGAAATATTATCTATTGAAAGATATTCATTAATTATTGCTATTGACTCATCATTAGAAGATAAAATAATATCTGCGCTTTCTGCATCATTCCATGGAATTAAGTTTTCTAAAGTCACAAATAATTCTATTACTTCACCAGGATTTGCAACATTATCATTATCACCTTGAAACTCATTATAAAAATAATCTTGCAAGACTACATTGGGGTTATCCAAACTTTGTGGTTCAATACCAATTAACGCACCTTGATCATAATCAAAGCCATTTAATGAACTTAAAAGATAATTTCCATTCTGAGAACCACCCCAACCAAAATTATTATGAAAATAATCACCATCATAACCATCAATATTCCAAGCATGACATCCATCTGTATCACATCCATCATAATACATAGGTCTATTCTGATCTAATTCATTTTTAAGTATATTCCTATATTGTGTTGAACTGTAGCTTCCAGCAGAAATTTCATCAATTGAATTTTTAAATAAAAAATAATTTCTCATTGAATTCCTTGCTCTTGATGTTTGTGAACCAGATCCATCGATTCCAAAATTCATATTTACTGACACTGCACAATGATATAATAGTTCTTGACTTTCACTTGTTGGGTAATTATTGGCCATTTGTTCGTAATCATAATAAGATGCACCAAAATTTGCATACTGATACCCATATTGATTATGAGTGTATCCATGAGAACTATAGCCGACTTCTGGATAAGACCAATAATGCATAACTTGTGCCATTGCAACAGCAACACAACCTACATAAACGTTTCCACCTGGACCATCTTGATCTTCAGGGCACATATCATTCCATGAAGAATCTTGATTCCATCTAGATTGAAGAAGTGGTGAAACACTTCTAGTTTGAGTTTCATATTCTACTGGAGAACTGTATTTTATCCATTCATTTTGGATGTATTGTCTTTGGTTGTTATTAACTTTTTCTTCCGTAAGTTCTCTTGAATAAAGATTGAAAAGATAATTAATATTTGTAGGGTAAGATGAAGATATAATAAACTCGTTTTCAAAGCTATAACCTAAGATAGGCATTAGAAGATCATCTGCAGAAACAAGAATAAATCCTCTAGGATTTAATTTAAATACATAGAAAATATCTTCATTATTATGATTTAATAAAGTTATTTCACTATAATTAAATTCAGAAAAACTTCTTTCATTCTTTGAATAAAAAAAGTTTTCTGCAATGTTTGTAGCTTGATTTTCTAAAACTACTTCCGAAAAACTAAGACTAGCAAATAAAAAGATGTAAAAAAATAATTTTGATTTTTTCATTATTACCCTATGATTTATTATTCTAAAATTTATCTAATAATTTCTTATAATATATAATAAATTTTGTAACTAAATATAACAATTGGAAATATAATAAAATGAATTTTATATCAAAAGAATTTAAAACAACATTATTTTTAAAGTTTTTTGGATTTTTGAAAGTCCCAATGATTTTTTATTGTAACCCTAAAGTTGTAAAAATATCAGAAGAAAGTGTTGAAATTAAAATTTCATTAAAAAGAAAAACAAAGAATCACGTTGGCAGTATGTATTTTGGAGCTTTATCTGTTGGGGCAGATGTAACAGGTGGAGCTATTGCTTTAGGCCTTATAAAAAAATCAAAACATAAAATAAATTTATTATTTAAAGATTTTAAAGCGGATTTTTTAAAAAGAGCTGAAGGTGATGTCCATTTTATTTGTAATGATGGATTATTGATATCTGATATGATAAGGGAAACTGAGTTATCAAAAAAAAGAGTCAACAAACCAATAAGTATTACAGCCTATGTACCAAAGAAGTTAAATAATGAACCTGTTGCCAAATTTGTATTAACTTTATCCTTAAAAGCTTCATAATAATTAATCTTTAGTTTTCATCATGAAAAAATTCTTTTTTGTGTCAAACATTATAATTGGTATCATTTTAACATCTAATTTTATCTTCTGCTATAATATTAAAATTGAAAGTGAATTTGGTAAAATTATATCGAATGACATTATATATGACAATCCATTTTTAGGTGGTTTTAACAAACCTAAAATTCATTGGGTTGATTGGAATAAAGATGGATTTTCTGATTTATTCATTCTTGACGAAGATGGAAAAATAAGATACTTTTTAAATCAAAATCAAAGCTTTGCTTTGCAAACTACAGATTTTTTGGGTTTATCAAATTTAAATTGGTTTTTCATTTATGATTTTGATAGTGATAATGATTACGAAATAGTTACTTCAAGTTCAATCTATTTAGGCGGAATATCTTACTATGATTTTATTGATAACGAGCTTGTTTATGTTTCAGAAATTATTGATGAAAACAATAGCTATTTAGATTTGGATCAATCGATGATTCCAACTTTTTCTGATATTGATGCTGATGGAGATTTAGATTTATTTTCTGGAAATATTATAGGAACTTTAAATTTTTTTGAAAATAAAGGTTTTAGTAATGATATACCTATTTTTAATTATGAAACTAATTTTTGGCAAGATATATATATAGTTGGACAATCAAGGCATGGAGCTAGTGCTATTAGCTTTATAGATCTCGATGGTGACTTAGATCTTGATTTATCATGGGGCGATTACTTTCAACAAAGTTTGTACATTATATGGAATATTGGTGATAAGTTTAATCCAATTATGGATAATGATAATATATTGACTCAATTTCCATATGAAGAACCAATATTTACAGCAGGATTAAACTTACCATCATTTGTAGATATTGATAATGATGATGATAATGATTTATTTGTTACTACTCTTTCAGGTGCTTATGGATATCAGTTAACAAATAATTTTGCATATTATGAAAACATAGGTAATTCTTTCACGTACCAAACAAATAATTTCATTGAAACTATTGATCATTTAACTGATGTAAATCCAAAGTTCATAGATATTGATAACGATGGTGATTTGGATCTATTTATAGGAACAAATTATGATACATCGTCTTTCCCTTGGATTGGTAAGATTATATTTTATGAAAATAAAGGTTTTGAATTAGATAATCAACCTTATTGGGAAATTAATAACGATGATTTTTTAAGTATCAATCTGGGGAATAACCTATTCCCTGAGTTTATTGATATTGATAATGATGATGATTTAGACCTCTTTGTAGGAAATTATAATGGCCTCATTCATTATTTTAAAAATATAGGAACTATTAATAATTATAATTTTGAATATCAAGGTATTTTAAATGACATTGATTTACAAGGTTATTCAACTCCTGAATTTATTGATATTGATAATGACAGTGATTTTGATTTACTTGTTGGTTGTTTAGATGGTAAGGTTTATTTTTATGAAAACATTGGAGATAAATATAATTTTAATTTCAGTTTAGTTAGTAGTAATTATAATAATATTAATTATGAATCTCGAACCAGTATTTTATCATTTGATTTAGATTTTGATCAGGATGAGGATTTATTAGTTTCTTCAGAAAATAACATAGCATTTTTTGAAAATATCGGTGGTAATCTTAATAATCAATTTCAATTAAGCAACGATTTATTTTTCCCATTTACTGGTAAAAATACTTCACTTGATTTCTATAATTCATGTTCACATGCAGGTTTTATTGCAGGTATTTCAACTGGTGGTATGTACTTTATTTCATTGAACAATAATTCATATGGAGATTTAAATAATGATTCTATTCTTAATATATATGATATCATTATTTTAGTAGAATTAGTGTTAAGTGATAATTATTCAGCATTAATTGATACTAATTCAGATTGTTCATTAGATATAGTTGATATAATTGATATTGTAAGCATAATTTTAGATAATTAAATGTATGTAACATCTTGTAAATGTGATTTATATCTCATTGTTATAAATTGTTTTTTTAGTAACTTAAAGGTAGCAATAAATAAATATTCAAAAATGAACTTTAGATACATATATATTATTTTTTCTTCTTTATCACTAATTTTTTCAGCTGATGGGACTTATAAAAACCAAAATTCTAATTTTTACAATAAATCTGGAAAATCTAAAATTAATTTAGTTAATTCAAATATTAATCAAACTACTATAGAAGTAATATTAGATGGTTATGAAATTAAAGAAATACTCGATGGTGAATATAAAATTACAATTGATAAAGGTACTCCTATTTTATCAGCTGGAGATCCCGATTTACCAAGACTAAATACATCTATTATTATACCAGATAAAAAGATAATGGATGTTAAGATTGTTGAAAGTAATTATGTAGAGGTTAGTGATATTAGTATAGTACCTTCGAAGGGTAACTTGTCTAGAGATGTTAATCCAAAATCAATTCCTTATACTTACAGTAATACATATAATCAAAATAGTTTTTATCCTCAGTCTTTAGTAAATCTGGGTGAACCATATATATTAAGAGGTTTAAGAGGTCAGTCTGTTATGATTAATCCAATTCAGTTCAATCCAGTTACTGGAGTTCTAAGAATTTATAATAGAATTTTAATTAATATTTATGAAAGCAAGGAAGTTTTCAATAAACAGGTAAAAAACCCAATAAATAGAAAAATTGAACAAGAGTTTAATTCTTCTAAAGAATTTGATAATATTTATAATAATTTATTTATTAATTATCCACAAGATTTAAGATTTGATTATATATCAGACCAAGGTAATATGCTGATAATCTGTTATGATGATTTTATTAGTTCAATGAANCCTTTTGTTCAATGGAAAAATAAGAAAGGGATNCCAACAGAAATTGTTCCTGTAAGTACAATAGGAAATACTGTNAATGNTTTNCAANATTATATCAATAATTATTATTACAACAATGGACTTACTTATNTACTTTTAGTTGGTGATNCAGCTCAGATTCCAACTCACATAGTAAATGGTTCAGCATCNGATCCAAGTTATGGTTTTATTGAAGGTGATGATGCATTTTCAGAAATTTTAGTCGGTAGATTTTCAGGNAATAATTTATCTCATATTGATACTCAAGTCAGAAGAGTTATTGAATATGAGAAATTTGAAAATTTTGATTCAAGTCACCTAAATAAGGCACTTGGTATTGCNTCTACCCAAGGACCTGGTTACGATGGTTTAGATGATCATGAGTTTAATGACTTAATAGCCAATGATTTTTTGTTAGAATATACATATGATAATTATGAAGGACTATATGATTCAAATGCAAATGTATCAGATGGTATTAATGCAATTAATGAAGGTGTTGGACTTATAAATTATACTGGTCATGCTGGACCTACAGGTTGGGGAAATGGTGCTCCATTGAATGGAAATGATGTTAATAATTTANCTAATACNAATAAGTTACCATTTATTTTTACNGTTGGATGTAATCCTGGACAATTTAATGATTACACAGAATGTTTTTGTGAATCTTGGATGTGGGCAACAGATAATGAAGGCAATCCAACTGGTGCTGTNGGTCATCTAGGNTCAACTATTAGTCAATCATGGGAACCACCAATGCATGGTCAGTGGGCGATGAATGCTATTTTGACTGAGTCATACAATAATAACNTGTCACGTTCATATGGAGGTATTATAACAAATGGGTGTATGCATATGAATGAAGCTCAAGGATCAAATGGAATTAACGAAACAAAATTTTGGACTTTNTTCGGGGATCCTTCAATGTTAATAAGAACAGATGAACCTCAATTATTAAATCCAATTTATGATAATACTATTTTACTTGGTCAATCTGAATTTGTTGTTGATATTGGANAAGAAGGAGCNTTGGTNGCATTATCTATTGATGGCGTTCTTATGAGCTATGCTTATTCNAANGGAGGTGTGGCAGTATTAGATATTTCAGGTATNAGTAATAATCCTCAAACAATAGATATGGTAATATCAGGTTTTAATAATTATCCTTATGAATCTTTAATAGAGGTGATTTCAGCTGATGGTCCTTTTTTAGTTTTTAATAATTATGAATTAATTGAAGATTCAAANTCTAATAATTTGATNGAGTATGGTGAAGAAATAGCTATAAATTTAGAAGTAAATAATATTGGAAACTTAAATACAAATTCAGTTGATGTAGTTTTAGATAGTACCGATGAATATATTGATATAATTAATACAAATTCATTAATATCATTATCAATAGCTGGAGAATCTTCATCAACTGAAAATCCGCTGGTATTTTCTGTACTACATAATGTCCCTGATGGTCACATAGCAAATTTTAGTGCGAATTTAAATGATGGTAATAATGAATGGAACATGNACTTTAGTATTCAAATTAGTGCACCAAACTTTGAAATCCAAAATCCTTTAATTATTGATGACAATCAAGATGGAGTTTGGGATGTAGGTGAGAGTGCTGTCATACAAGTTGATTTAATTAATTCTGGTTCTGCTTATTTTTATGATTATCCTGGTGCNACTATAACAGTTGATAGTCCTTATGTTTCAATAGAATCTGCAGAAAATGAGAATACATTTTTTGGAATTGGTCCAAATTCAACCTATCAAGGAATCTTCTCAGTTATTTCTGATAGTCAGACACCNGTTGGTACNGAAGTGATATTTACTATAAACTGGGGATATAGTTCAACAAGTCCTTGTGAATCTGATTGTTTAGAGACATCTTCATTGAGTTATTCNGCCATAATTGGTCATCCTTCTATATTAGTATGGGATCCNACAAACGAGCATTTATCTGGTGAAAAGTTAATAGAATTTTTTGAAACTAGTAATATTGAAGGTTATGATTATATAAGTTCTACAGATATTGAATCTATTGAAAATTACAGTACAGTTTTTGTATTACTTGGTGTTTATCCTGGTAATTATGTGTTGCAAGATTATCAAGCTCAATTACTTATTGATTTATTAGATAATGGTGGAAACATTTATATGGAAGGAGCCGATACTTGGGCTTTTGATACACAGACTTCTGTCCATGATTACTTTGGTTTAACTGGAGAGGCAGATGGCTCATCTGATTTATCTACTATCGTTGGAATTAATGGTACTTTTACAGAGGGATTTTCTTTTAATTATAATAGTGATAATTCTTATATAGATCGAATTGTTCCTTCAGGAGGAATTCCAATATTAAGAAATTCTGATCCAGAATATACAACAGCTATTGCATTTGAAAATAGTATAGTGGGATATAGAACGATTGGTTCTAGCCATAATTTAGCTGGTTTAAATGGTGAGGGTTTTGACGAATATATTTTATCAATTCTTAACTTTTTTAATAACGGTTATGATGTGAATCCAGAATGTTTAGCTGGTGATGTTAATAATGATAATAATATAGATGTAATTGATGTTGTTAGACTTGTGAATTTAATAATTAATGCAGGAAACCCTGCTAATGATTATGAATTATGTGCTTCTGATATAAATCAAGATGATTTACTAAATATTCAAGATGTTGTAATTATTACAAATATGATTTTATCAAATGATAGAAAAATCGATTTTTCTAGAGAATTAGATGTAGATGAAGTTTTAATTTATGTTGAAAGTAATTCATTATTCTTTGATACAAGTGGGCCTATCAAAGGTATCCAAATTGAAATTGAATCAAATCAAGAACTTTATTTGAACAATGAAATTGATATGGAATTTGCACTTAATAAAGCTGATAATAAGTATTTTATTTTAATATATAGTCTTGAAGGAAAATCTTTAGAACCTGGAATTTATAAGCTTTTTGATTCATATAAAAGTTTTGAAATTAATAACTTTATTGCAGTAAATAGAAATAATGAAAAAGTTAATGTGATTATGAATGAAAATTCAATACCTCAAGATTATTTACTTTATCAAAATTATCCAAATCCATTTAATCCTAATACAAATATTGATATAAGTCTATCATCTTCAAGTAATATTCAATTATTAATCTTTGATTTAAATGGCAGGCTCATTAAAAAAATTGCAGAAGGTAATTTTAATTCTGGTAGACATAGTTTCACTTGGAATGGTACCTCTGAAAATGGTCAAGAAGTATCTTCCGGAGTTTATGTATATAATTTAATTTCAAATGAAAGAGTTTTTTCAAAAAAAATGCTTTTACTTAAATAAACATATCTGAAGAAATATTATCTACTAATAGCATCCCATTTTTATTTAGTTTTAAATATCCATTAGATAAATCAATACAATCCCATTTTTTTGTAAGCTCTTTTAAATATATTAAATGATTTTTATGAAACTTTTTAATTTTATTTAAACTTATACCTTTGGTTAATCTTAATCCATTTAATATCATTTCATTGTATTTGTCTTGTTTTTTTAATATTTCAAAATTTTCTACTGGCAATTTTCCGTTTCCAACTAATGATAAATATTTATCTAATGATTTTACGTTCCACCAACGTTTTTTTGTATCATAAGAATGAGCAGAAGGTCCAAAAGAGATATAAGGATTAGATTCCCAGTAATTAAGATTGTGTTTACATTCCATATTTTTTTTAGAATAATTTGATATTTCATATTGAAAATATTTATTTTTCATTAAAATATCTTTAGTAATTAAAAATTGTTCAATATCAATTTGTTCTGATGGCATTAACATTTTATTATTTTTCACAAGATTAAATAACTTTGTGGATGGTTCAACTGTTAATGAGTATGCCGATATATGTTCTGGTTCAATTGATATTAGTTTTTTGATATCACCTATCCATTGATTAGTACTTAGATTTGGAATATTAAATATCATATCTGTATTAATATTTTTAAATCCAGCTTTTCTTGCATTTTTAAAAGTTTTAAAACAGTCATTGGAACGGTGATATCTACCTAGTTTTTTTAATACTTCATCATTAAAGCTTTGAAATCCAATTGATAATCTGTTAATACCAATTTTTTTTATATCATTTAAGAAGTTAAATGAAGCCTCACCAGGATTTGCTTCTAATGTAATTTCTTTAACATTTGAAATATCAAAAACATCATCAAGTT
>NZPQ01000026.1 GCA_002693365.1 Fidelibacterota bacterium | reverse complement strand
AAATTTATTTAATTTTATTACTTTAGATAAATTTAAAATATTTTCATTAAAATCGATTAAAAATTTATTTAAGTTATTTGGTAAAGAGGTATTTTTTAATGATGGAATATCTAATATATTGTAATCATCCAACAAACAACCATAAGACTTAACATCACCATAAAAATAAGTTAAAAACTTCATTGTTTAGATTCTTTTTTAGCATCATAAAATCTAGTTGTTGGGTATGCAAAATCTAAGCTGACGTCATTATCAAATTCATTGAGTATATCCTCCCATATATACTGTGTAGTAATTCTTCTTTTTCGAGGGTTACATAAATATCTTATAGTTAATAAAATTCCTGAATCTTCAACTTTTGTATATACCTGAGGGTTAAAATCTGGCTGGTAAACCATATACAACTTAGATACTTCTTTGAAGTTTTTAGCTGCAACTTTACTAATATTTGCTGTATGTTTTTTAGAAATTTTTTCAAGAATTTTCTTACCTTTTTTCCAATCACTTTCAAACGTTAGTAAAACATTTACTTCGTTCCAGATATACTTAAATCCTTTACTGTAATTAGCTAAAATCTCTAAAAAAACCTTACCATTAGGAATATGTATAATCCTACCTGATGCTTGTTCACCTTCTCCCCAATGGCCTACCTCCATAAGTGTAAATTTAAAAAAATTTATATCAATCACATCACCTGAATGCTGTCCAATTTGAATTCTATCACCAACAACAAATGGAGCTCTTGATAAAATAAATGCCCAACCTGTAAGATTTATTAATGGGTCTTTCAAAGCAATGGCAACTCCAGCAGACAATAAACCTAAATATGTTGCTATTGATTCAAAACCCTTAAACCATATCTGCCCTACAATTATAATACCTAAAACATTAATAACATAACTTGAAATTTTCTGCCATCTGTATCTGATTAATGCATTTGATGTATTTCTAAATAAGATTTTTAAAAATAATTTTCTAACAATTATAAAAGATAAAATAGCTATAAATGAAGCTATAAATTTTACTTGTATAGAGGAATAAGTAAAAAATCTTGTAAACCAGTCAAAATTATCTAACATAGGATTAATAATTTGGATTCCATTTTAATTCATCATCTTTTAACTTAAAAATTGCATACCTAGCTAAAACAAAAAATAAATCTGACATTCTATTTAAATATTTTATAATTACATCATCAAATTTTTCTTGGTCCATTATACTTACAATATAGCGTTCAACCTTTCTACATTTCACACGAACTTTATGCAACCTAATACTTAACTCATTACCCCCAGGTAATATAAACGAATTCAATTCTTCTAGTGAGTCATTGAAGTAGTTAATATTATCTTCTAATTGTTTTATAGATTTACTTGTTATTTTTGGCATATTATCTAAGCTAACGTTTTTGTCAATAGCGAGCATATTTCCTAAATTAAAAAGCTCATTTTGAATTTTAATTAATATATCATTAAGAATACTAAAATCATTATTTTTTAGATTTTTTAAAAAAACTAGAGATGAACCAACAAGTACATTCAATTCATCAACTTGACCAAAAGCTGATACTTTATTATGACTTTTAGAAACTCTTTTTCCACCAATCAATGATGTTGTTCCTTTATCACCTGTCCTTGTATATACTTTATTGATTGTTATATTTGGTTTTTTAATTATGATTCTCCTAATTAATAGATGATCGTTTTAATTTAATTATTAAATCATTTAGCAAAATATTTTGAATTTTTGTCCAAAATATTTTTTTACTTACTTTAATTTTCTTCAGTTCTTTATTTGTCCACTCAATATAAGTTGCATCTCCATCAGCAATCACATCTGCAGAAGCTCCTTCATTTGTTATATAACTTATTTCTCCAATAAAACTTCCTCTAGGTAGGAAAGCAATGCTCTTGCCATCTGATTTAACATGAGCTTTACCATTAATTAATAATAATATAGAATTTAATTTTTTATCTTTTTCTATTATTTTAGTTCCGTTTTCAACATTTTTAATTATACCCATTTTCCAAAAAGTTAAAAATTCAAATGTTGTTAAACTGTTAAAAACAGTTTCATAAATATCAAAAATTTTTGGCTCTATATATCTTTTTCTCCTTTCATTTATTATTACTACAATTTGATATAAATTTATAGTAACAAAAACTAACATCCAAAATGTAGAATCCACAACATTCTCAATATAGTTCTGGATGAACCTTAAAAAGTAGCCTAAAGTTAATAAAACTCTAATCCAAAGAATTTCTCTGAATCCAAGAGCGATTAGATTACAAAGATAACCTACGTTTAGTAAAATAGCTCCAATATCCATAATTAAAAAATGACCTTAATTGAAATAATTAATAAAATTACACCCATAATTTTACTAATTATTATCGAATATTTATTTAAAAAATTTTTTGAAAAATCTAAAGTAAAAAAAATTGAAATAATACAGAACCAAAAACAAGTTGCAAAAACCATCCACAAACCATACATAGCTTTAATATAAAAAGGTGTTAACTGATTAACAAAAACAGAAAATATTGATATAAAAAAGACAAAAGCCTTTGGATTAAGTAAATTAGTTAAAAACCCTATTAAAAAAGGGTTTTTATAGATTGATTTATCTTTATTCAATAAAATATTTTTATAATTTTTTTTTGAAAAAATTAATGATATTGAAAGATATAACAAGTAAATAAAACAAATATATTTAACTACATCATAAAAAATTGTATTATTGATAAAAATATAGCTAACACCAAATATTGATAAAATAACATGTATTAGAATACCAAATGAAATACCTATACTTGTTTTAATAGCATTTAATCGACCATAACTAACACTTTGAGAAGTAACAATTATAAAATCCGGACCAGGACTTATAACTGCAAAAAAATGGATAATTACTACTGATAAAAATTCTTCGATAATTATTTTATGTTAAGTGAGTACCGAGGGCCGGAATCGAACCGGCACGGACGTATAATGTCCGAGGGATTTTAAGTCCCTTGTGTCTACCAATTTCACCACCTCGGCATTGTGAGGCGTCGACCAGATTCGAACTGGTGCATAACAGTTTTGCAGACTGCTCTCTTACCACTTGAGTACGACGCCTTAAAAGCTGAGCGAAAGATCGGATTCGAACCGACGACCCTCACGTTGGCAACGTGATGCTCTACCAGCTGAGCTACTTTCGCAATAAAATTGTTAAAAAGCTAAAAACAAGAGTCCAATTTTAGAAAAATTAATATGAAAAGACCAATATCTTTTTTAAAAAATTAATGATTATGACCATGATGAGGATCACCAGGGAGTCTACCCTTAGAATCCATAAAAGGTGCTCCAATTTCTAAAATTTTTTCTTTACCTTTGTCAACAATTTTTAAAATTTTTGTATTATCAAAAATTGATTTATCTAATTCAATTTTTTCAAATATTAATGAGTTTATAGCATTTTCTAAAGACTGATTGGCTTGGTTTAATTGAGCTTGATAACCATAAATTCTACTTAATGTTTTCTGATCATTTTTATATAAATTAATCAAATCTGAATCAGGATTACCTTGTTTCATTTTTTCCAATCTATCACCAACTCTTTTAATAGTATTTTCACACCAAGCTAAATCTGTAACAGGTAATTTTTCATCAATAATGTTTAGTTCAAATTTATATAGTATTTTGCCTCTATCACCAGCAATATAAGTTGGTATTTTAGAGCCTCCATCTGATGATCTTGTTCTACCTCTACTGCTTAAAATCATATCAATATCAAAATCAAAATTATATAATTTTGTTAAATCTTGTTGAGTTGCATTAAACAACAATATCACAACATCGCTTTTGTAACTCACTTCATTAATAATATTTTTCAATGATTCAATTGGATCGAGAACTTGAACTTCATTATTATCAAAATTAGAGCTTAAGCCTATAACTCCAACATTTAAATTATTTGATTTAATAATTGTGTAAGGCTCGAATAATAATTCACCTGATTTACTCACAATATTGCACGATAAAAATGGAAAGTTAGATTTTTTATATTGTTCTAAAACAAAATCAAGACCTCCAGCAAAATCTTTTGAGCCTAATGAAAAGGCGTCACAACCCATTTGATTAAAAGAGTCAATAATTATTTCAGCATTTACTTTAGCAACGTCAGTGGTAACACCTGGATCTATAATATTTTTTTTAAATAATAAGTCACCAGCATCTAATATAATAGGATTTAAACCTTGATTTTTTAAATTTTCAATAACTGTAGCTTTTCGAGCAAGACCGCCCAATGGTTTCTTTTTTCAACCACATGGATCTATTTCACCATGAACATTTGTAGTTCCAATAATTGTCAAAATATTTTTTTCTGCTGAATCCTGAGCAGTTAAAAAGCATAAAAAGCTAATTATTAGTGTCAATTTTATCATCTTATTTAATTTTTGATTTAATTAATATATATAAACTTATACCTAACAGCACTATATCTTCAAATATTCTTTTTATCATATTACTTCTTAATTCTGCATCATCTAAATTTCCAGAATTTAAATCAAAGCATCCGCAATCAACATTTATTCCTCTATAAACAGCCTGTGTCAGAATAAATAAAAACCATAACAATAAAGCAAAGGATATAAAAGATGCACCATTAACTTTAATGTTCAAAATTAAACATATACCAATTATAAGCTCTAGCATTGGAACAAACAAAGCAAACAAATTACTCAAAATGACAGGAGTCACATGATAATTATCTATAATATTAGAAAAACTAACAGGATCAAGTATTTTATCTATACTAGCATAAATGAAAACATACCCTAACAATAGTCTGGACAGAAAAAGAATATTGATATTTTTATAAAATTTACTCATTAGAAACAGGATATTTATTATCAATCCATTCAGGAATTCCTCCTTCATAGATAAGTATATTTTTTACACCTAAATTGTACAAATAAAAGCCCAAATCTTCACTTAAACTACAACCATGTCCACTACAATAAATAATGAAGTTTTTATTGGCAAAAGATTTATTATCAATATTTTCAATATTCTTACTTATGTAAAAATCACCATCATCTAATCCAATAAAAAAAGAGTAATCATCTAATTTTACATTAATAATAAAATTTTCATTTAATTCAATCAAATAATTTAAATCATAATCAGATTCAATCTGTTCGATCAAGTCATATGGAATATTTATAGAAGAAAAAATATGTTGATTTTTAAAAGAATCACTATCTCTTGCATCGATAAATGTTGCAAGTTGATTATCATATAGAAGTTTTGCAGTTTTTATATCTACTAATGTTGGAGATTCTAAATTTTCTACAAACATTAATAAATTATTATTTTCATCTGAAATTTGACTAGCTTCCGCTAATTTAGTTGTTTTCAATAGAGCATATTCATCTAAAAACAGATATCTAATAAATGATAAAACAACTGTTATTATTGTTATTTGAATTATATCTTTAAAATTAATTTGCATAAATCTAAATTATTCTAAGTCTAAATTTAATAAATAAAAGCTTTTTCTTTGAGAAATATTCAATAAAAAATAAATTAAGGCTTGAAACAGATGGTTTTTTAAGGGGATATAGCTCAGCTGGGAGAGCGCTTGAATGGCATTCAAGAGGTCAGCGGTTCGATCCCGCTTATCTCCACAATAACTTAAAGGGGTAAAAATTTATGCTAAGTATGTCAAAATTAAGAGATAATTCAAAATGGGTTTTATGGACATTACTATTTTTTTTCGTTGCAAGTATGACTGTAGGGGGACTTGTTGGAGGTGCAAATATCCTTGGTACAATTCAAAGTTTTTTTGGTAAAATTGATAAAACACTTTATGTGGGAAAAATTGGAGATGAAAGCATACCAATATCGTATTATCTAAATGAAAGACAAATTCAACTTAATAGATTTAGACAACAAGGAAGAAAAATAGATTCAAGAGCTGAGCAAAATGCAAGTGATTTTGCATGGAACAATATAATTGAAAGAAAAATCAAAGATAAAAAAATTGATGAATTAAATCTTAAAGTTCAACCTGACGAAGTTTATAATTTTTTATTACTTAGTCCACCAATAGCATTTCAGAACAACCTTAAAGAATTAGGACTGTTTACAAATGATGAAGGTAATTTTGATTTAGATACTTACCAATACGCTGTAAGAAATGGTAACTTACCTGATACTACAAGGAGTTTACTTTTAATTTGGGAAAACTACTTAAAAACATTTTTAGCTGATAGAAAACTTCAAAGTTTTTTTAACAATCTAAATAGTATATCGGACTATGAAATTATGAATGATTATAAATTAAGTAATATTAATTGCTCATTAGATTTATTAAACATAAAGGTAAATGATATTAATGATTCATTAATAATTATTGGTGAAAATGAAATTATTGATAAATATAATGAAGATAAGGATGAAAAATATAAAAATCCTGAATCAATTACTGTCCAGTATATTTTATGGGAAAATATTGATTCAACAGACCTAGATTCAACTCAAGTAATTGATATGCAAGATAGTTTGCTTCAACTATCTATAGATTTTTCTTCAGATGCTCAAATTACTTCATTCCAAGAAGCAATAGTTGATTATAATATTGAAAAAATTGATACTGTTAAAATAACGGAAGATTTTAAGAATAATTCAGGTTTACCATTTCAAATAGGTTCAGTTAGACAAGCAGTAAGATTTTCTTTTGACAACAATATTGGAGATACTTCAGATTCTTTTCAAACAGATAATGGTCTTGCAGTTTTTAACATAATAGGTAAAAATAAAAGCTACTATACAGAATTTGAGGAAGTTAAAGGAAGTATAGAAAGAAGTCTTAAAAGAGAAAGAAAGCAAGATTACGCATTTGAATTATTAAATAATACAGAATTCAAGTCAGGTGAATGGGAAAAGCTTGTTGAGAATAATAATTTATTAAATTATACCAAGGAAGCTAAATCAACTATTGGCGGAAGTTTTCAAACAATTGGAAGAAATAATAGCTTAATTAACTTTTTAAATTCAGCAACTGCAAATGAATTTTCTGATATTATTAAATCTTCTAGCAACGTATTTGTAGCAAAACTTTTATCAAAAGATGAATTCAATGAAGAAAACTATCAGTTGATACTAGATTCTCTAAGAACAGAGTCAACAAAAAGAGCAAGAAATAAAGTTTATAATCAATGGTTAAATAATGAAAAAGATAATATGGAAATTATTGATTTAAGATCTAAAATATTTTAGTTTTCTAAATCAGAAATTGAAACGTTATTTATAAATACATATTCATCTACATCTAANCCCCATCTATACATCGATTTTTCAATCATAGATTTGTCGAATTTTTTTTCATTAANATTCAAAACTATAGTATTTGTTAAGATAGAACCATCAACATANTCAATNTGAGGCTTTCTTCTAAATTCGTTTTTTAAATTTATTTCTATATCCTCTTGCTTTAGATTGGATATTTTTAAGATTAAACTTTTATTTTTGGGATAATTATTTTTTTCATTTAGAAAAAATAAAGCAAATATAATTATTATAGGAATTACTGTATATTTCATAATATATATATTATAACTTATATATAATAATGTATAAAAACAATAATTACTTAAAGTAAAACATTAAGTGTTTATTTTTTACGAATCAATATTTTTTCTAACTTTAACATTATTTAATAAATACATACCAACTGAGAACATTAAAGCAAGCATCAACATTGACCACCTCATATCCCCTGTTAAATCAATAACTAAAGTAAAAAGAAGCGGACCTAAAAAAGCAGTTGCTTTTCCTGAAAAAGCGAAAAAACCATAAAATTCATTTTCCTTAGATGATGGTATCATTCTTCCCATTAAAGATCTACTTGCAGCTTGGTTTGGACCCATGAAAGTACCAACTAAAATTCCACATATCCAAAAATACAATTCTCCATTTTCTAAAGAAGGAGCTATAAAAGCAATTAGTAAAGCAATAATAAATCCAAAATTAGTTATTTGAATAGTTTTTTTACCTCCTATTAAATCATCTAAAAAACCAAATAAAAATGCACCAATTCCAGCAAAAACATTTAAAACAATTCCAAATATCATTAATTTTCCATTCGTATCCATATCAAAACCAAATTGAGTATAAGCATATGGTCCTCCAAAGGCAATAACTGTAATAATAGCATCATTGTAAATAATTCTCGCAAATAAAAAACGTACTAACTGCTTATATTTTTTTATTTCCTTAAAAGTATTAAAAATTGTTTTAAATGATTTTGAAATAATTTTTTTTGATTTATTTTTAGAGACTTTCGAACCTTTAACAAAAATAAAAGTTGGGATAGAAAAAACTGCAAACCAAATTGCTATAAAAACATTTATTATTCTTATATGCTCATAAGTAGACTTATCTAAAATATTACCTGTTAAAGGATTTAAAGGATTATCTGGTAAAACAAAAAACACAAAACAAAAAGCAAGAGCTATCAAACCACCTACATATCCAAATGACCAACCATACCCAGATATTCTTCCAATTTTATGTTTAGGTGCAATTTCTGGTAAATATGCGTTTAAAAAAACACCTCCCATTTCAAACCCAATGTTTGCAATACAAAAAAACAACAATGCACTAAAAACATCACCTTGTTGAGGCAAATACAATAAAAAAGAAAATAGAATACATACCCATGTCCAAAAAACTAAAAAAAGCTTTCTATAACCTCCCATATCAGCAATAGCACCCATAATTGGAGATAATAATGCAATTAAAATTGAAGAAATTGTTATAGCTTTTCCCCAGGCAGAAACACCGGCTTCTTCTGTCCCTAAAAAAATTGTTGAAGCAAAAAATGTAGAATAAATAAATGTTACAGTTATAGTAGTAAAAGGTTGATTTGCAAAGTCATAAATTGACCAAGAAAAAATAGTTCGTTTATAGTTTTTATTTGACATTCTTAATGTATTTTTTTAAATCTTTATAACCCTGAAAAGTAAATTTGAAAAGCATAAAAATAAATATAATTACACTAAAAATAAAAAGAATTTGCCAAAAGATTTTCCAAATCATTTAATTATTCCTTTGTTTATCTGGAAATATTAAAGAGCCAACAATCATTAATAAAAAACTAAAACATAAAGTTGATAAACCTATTATTGCTGGATTATTGATATTAATTCCTAAATAATTCCTGATTGGTTCAAGGCCTACTATACTTGAAAGTCCAGCTAATAATGATAAGATAGCACCAGTTGAACTAGCCTTATCCCAATAAAGACCTAAAACAACTACTGATATTGCTCCAGTAAAATATATGGCACCCGTAATTCCAAGATAATCCCAAATAGCATCAGATCCCTCATAAAACATTCCCCAGTAAAATATATATACACCTAGGATAATTATAATAAATCGTGTTATGTATATTTTAAAATCAGAGGTTAATTCTTTTTTTGATAAAGGTTCGATTATATCATTTGTAATAATTGTACTCCAACATAGTAAATAACTATCATGAGTACTCATAAATGCTGCTAACATACCTGCAACAACTATACCTAAAACTCCAACAGGTAGTATTTCATTTAAATATTTTGGCATTAATGAAAGAGTTTGATTATTCGTATTACCATCGAAATAAATAAATGCACATATTCCTAAAAAACATGGTATTAAAAATCTTATTAGAAATGAAAAAGATGACCATATATATTGTTTTTTTACTAAATCAGAACTTTTTATTGATAAAACTCTTGTAATTGAAGTTGGCCATATTACAGCACTTACAAATCCTAAAACTACTTGCCAAGAAATATAAAAACCTCCCATTCTACTTAAAGGATTGTAAATTTTTTGAATTTGATTATTTTCACCTTTACCAACAAGTATTTCTAAATCTGTAAATAGACTATTCCAGCCTAATGTTTTGATTGAAAAGAAAATACAAAAAATAAATCCTATAGATAATATAACAAACTGAATATAATCTGTTACAATAACGGATATCATTCCACCTGAAATAGTATATATGAGCACTAAAACAATAAGAATAAACATTATTATTACTAATAAATTATCATCATTATTTAAGCCAAAAATAGTTTGGATAAATATTGCGCCAACTTTCAAAAAAAGTCCCATATTCAATATTCCACCTAAACAAAGTAAAATTGCTCCTAAAATCCTTGTTTTTGCTCCAAATCTAATATTGTAATATTCTGGTATGCTTTTTACTTTCATTTCTCTAAGTCTAACTACTACAAAACCTGTTAGACCTATAAATAAAGTAACAATAAATGCAGCAAAACCAATATGAAACGATGAAAAGAGACCATTTATACCAGTTTGAGCATTATACATAACAGTAATAAGACCTAACTCAGTTCCAAGCATTGTCACAACTCCTAGAGAAAGAGATACGCTTCTATTTGCTATCATAAAATCAGAAAAACTAGATACATACTTTCTTGATAAAATACCAATAAAAAAAATTATACTTAGATACAATGCTATTATTATAATGTCTATGTAGCTCATTCAACTAATATAATAAAAATTCTTCATTTTCAAAAGTAATCCAATTATCAAAAAGTAAATCAATATTATTACCATTTAAAATATAATTTCTAAGCTTATCTGATCCATAAAGCTTATCAATGAAGTTTCCATCTAAAAATTTAAATTGATATGGATGTATTTTGTAAATAATATCCAATAATCTAATTGATAATTTTATGGGATCTAAAATATCTCTGTCTAAAATTTTAATTTCAATAGCATTACATTTTTCATTCATATATTTTGGCTTTAAAGATTTTCCTTTTATTGATTTTGGAACAAAACTAGCTTTTGTAATCTTTACTCCTTGAAAATTATATTTTTTCATTTCATCAATTATTTTATCTGAATCAAGCCATGGAGACCCTATAATCTTGAAAGGTTTTTCAGTTCCTCTTCCTTCAGATAAATTTGTTCCCTCCATCAAACATAAGCCAGAATATAAAATTGCAGTTTCCAAATCTGGAATATTTGGAGAAGGAGATATCCAATTCTGATTTGCATCATCAAAATACATATTTCGATTCCATCCTTGCATTTTCACTATATGCAAATCACATTTTATTTTAGGACCAAGCCAATTTTTTTCATTAATCATTAATGCTATTTCACCTATTGTCATACCGTGCCTTATTGGTACTTCATGCATTCCAACAAAAGAACTAAAACTGTTATCCAAGATGGGGCCTTGAATTTTACCGCTTATTGGATTTGGTCTATCAAGCACATAAAAAGGAATATCATTTAAAGCACACGCTTTCATTACTTTAGTCATGGTACTTACATATGTATAATATCTACTGCCAATATCTTGAATATCAAAAATAATTGCATCTAAATTTTTAAGATAATCTATATCAAGGTTGGAATTCTTATTGTAAAGACTAATAATTGGAATATTATATTCGTTACTATCATTTACATATTCTCCAGCAGCAAAATTATTCACTAATCCATGTTCAGGAGTAAAAATAATTTTAAGATTGAAATTTTTAAATTTTGGTAATATAGTTTTATTGATTTTATCAATATCAACAATATCACTTGAATGATTTATTACTAATCCTAAATTACTAATATGCTTAAATTTATTTTCATTTTCTAAGAAAATATCACTTCCATTAAATACTTTGTCATCTAAACAACTTTTTTTTACTTTAACATCTATTATTTTTGAATCATATACTTTATTGTTATCACTTATTAAAAACAAAAAACTAATTAAAACTATTAAAGAAACAATTATATCTCTCAAAAAAAGATATTTACTAAATTTTTGAAGCAATACAACAATAATTAAATTTGTGATAACACTTCCTAAAATATAAAATGTCCATGCTATATTAAATTTAACAAAAATAAAAACAGTTATAATTCCACATATATATCCAATTATAATATTTGATGTGCTAAACTTTCCAAGCTTAGATAGTATAAAAAAGCTTAATAAAACTCCATAAGTAAATGATGCTATTTTTAAACCAATAATAATTAGAGAATTATCTACATTATTAAATAGAATAGCCACAAGCATAAGTATNATCGTCCAAATTAAAGCAATTATTCTAGANATTTTTAATGATTTAATTCNTGGAAACCAATCTCTTAATGTTGAGGAAGATAAAGCGTTNATTGATGAGCTTAANGTNGACATAGCAGCAGATAAAACACCTGCAATAACTATACCTTTAAAACCAATTGGCAAAATATCTTTAATGACATATGTAATTTCTCTATCTTTTTCAATTAGATTACAATCTGTAACTAAATAAATTAATGAACCAATAAACAAGAATAGTGAAAATTGTATAAAAACAAATATACCACTCCCAATCATAGCTTTTCTTGCTGAATTTATATTATTAGTTGCTAAAACTCTTTGAACCATCATATAATCAGAACCATGTGAGGCTAATGAAAGCATAGTACCTCCAATAAATGCAGATAAAAAAGAAAATGGATTTGAAATTATATCGTTTGAAAAATTGAAAACTTTGAATTTATCTTCAAAATATAGTGAGCTTAATGAATTACTAGGAATTAATTCAATTAGAAAATAAATACATATAAATGCACTAACTAAATAAATTATAAATTGAAATGCATCAATATTAATTACTGCTTTCAATCCACCAGAAACTGTATAAATAAGAGTTATAATACTTATAAGTACAATTGATTCATAAATAGACCAACCAGTGATCGATTGGATAATAATTGCAGTAGCTAAGAATCTTACTCCATCAGCTAAAATTCTTGTAATTAAAAATGTAAATGAAGCTAGTTTTTGAATATAAACATTAAATTGTTTTTCAAGTATTTCATAAATAGAAGTAATTCCATATTTAAAAAAAACTGGTAATAAAAAAAAACTAACTAATACTCTTCCTAAAATATAACCTAAAGCTAATTGTATAAATGTCCAATCACCTCTATAAGATATTCCAGGTACGCTAATAAATGTAAGAACAGATGTTTCAGTTGCTACAATTGATAACATCGATGTATACCATGGAACATTCCTATTTGCCAAAAAGAAATCTGAAATTGATTTATTATTTTTGCTTTTTAATAGACCATAACAAGAAATTCCTAACAAGAATAAAATTATTATTAAAATATCAATTATATGAATATCAATACTCCTTAATACTAGTCATAATAGAATTATGCAGCTCTCTTCTAACTTTATAAATTCCTTTTTTATTTCTTGATGGATGCACTCTATTTGTTAAAAAAACAATAATAATTTCTTTTTCAGGATCAATCCATAATGAAGTTCCCGTAAAACCTAAATGACCATAAGACATTTTAGAAAAATAATCTCCTGCTGAGCTACCTTTTGCAGAAGGTGTATCCCATCCTAATGCACGATCAGATTCAACAGGATTTTTTATTTTTGTAGTAAACTCTTTAATAAGATTTTTTTTCATATATCTTCTACCTAAATAAANTCCTTCATTCAAAAANAACTTTGCAAAACTACCTATATCAGTTGCATTTGAGAAAAGACCAGCATGTCCAGAAACTCCACCTAGAATAAAAGCATTCTCNTCATGAACCTCACCTTTAATTAACCTCATTCTAAAATAATCATCATATTCTGTAGGAACAGCTAAATCTTTATCTGAAGGATTATAAGATGTTTTTGACATACCTAAAGGTTTAAAAAAATATCTATTTGATAATTTGTCTAAATCTGAGTCAGATACTTTTTCAATTATATCAGTTAAAAGTATCATACCTAAATCACTGTAAACCATTTTTTCNTCNGGTAAATACTCTAAATCAAGATTAACTATATCCTCAATAATATCACTCTTATTTAATATTTTATCATTTTTATAATATTCAATATAAGCAGGTAAACCAGAGCTATGAGTTAATAGATGTCTAACAGTAACATTTTTTTTATTACCTTTTTGAAATTCAGGATAAAAATCGGATAAATAAAANTCTAAACTCAATAATTTTTTTTGTATAAGTTTCATNGCTACAGGAGTAGTAGATANTACTTTAGTTAAAGAAGCAACGTCATANATACTTTCATTTGATACTAATTTTGATTTTTCNTCATAAGTATATGTCCCAAAACTTTGATTAATTAAAACTTTATTTTTTTTTGAAACGAAAAGTTGAGCTCCTGGAAAAATTGAATCTGAAATTGCATTATTGATTATATTAAATGATTCATCTAAATTTATNTTTTGACTTGAATCAAATATTTTTTTATTTTTTTTTAATTCNATTCCANTTCCNATAGTAAANTTTTCACTTAAGTTNACAGGTAATTTTCCAACTATATCTTTTCTACCAAACAATGCATCAGTAGCTGCATTTAAAGAAACAGACCCATATCCATAAGTACATAAATAAGCATCTAAATAACTATAGTTAGGTAAATATGGACTACCAAAGCTTACTCCTATTGTTGGGATATTANTTAAANTTATCTCTTTAAGAAGCTCATTATGNGAAGCATCAATTGTTGAAATACCTTTATCCATACTAATTCTTATTAGCATAGATACTATAACTAAATCTGATTTTTTTATTTTATTTAAAATATCATCTTTTCCTAAACTACTNAGTTNNTCATTTACATAAATCTCATTTACATTACCNTGAATATANTTAATGTCTCTAGNAAATGATTTCAANCTTGTTCTTAAATCATTATCAGTTGAAATTAATAGATGTGTTACTTTTTTGTAGTTATTAGGTTTAAAAGGAATAATATTTTTATTATTTTTAACAAGTGTTATTGATTTTTCAGCAATTTTTTTAGCTATAGAACGATTTGCATAAGATGCAATTTCATTCTCTACATCAGTCCATTTATTATCTTTTAAAGTGAATAAGCCCATANTATTTTTTTCATTTATAATTTTANTNTATGATTGATAAATTCTTTCTTTACTTATTCTGCCTGNTTGTACTGCTTTATATACAGACTCTATCGCNGAAGTTGCATTAAGAGGTAAAAGTATTATATCAGCTCCAGCTTCAATTGCTTTGATAGCTGACTCTCCATGCCAAACATTNGAGGTTAAAGCACCCATTTCTAATGCATCAGTAATAATAAGTCCATCATATTGCCAATCGTTTATTAACATGTCATTAATAATTTTTTTTGAAAAAGTTGCCGGNATATTNTTATCATCNAGAGAGGGAAGAACAATATGTCCTGTCATGATCGACTTTACTCCATTTTCAACTGCTTTCATAAANGGTAATAATTCGTTTGAATATAACTCATCTTTTGAAACATTAATTATTGGTAATTTAGTATGACTATCAGTNTTGGTATTGCCATGACCAGGAAAATGTTTTGCACATGCGATTAGTCCTTGATCTTGAATACCTCTAATNAAAGGCATACCATATTTTGAAACAATATTTGGATTATCTCCATAAGATCTAAAATTTATTATTGGATTATCTTTATTATTATTTATATCTAATACTGGNGCCAAAATGAAATTAACACCTATAGCTTTAGCTTCTTTTGCAGTAATTTTACCTTGAAGATAAGAATATGTAGTATCNCCAGCTGCTGCAAGAGCCATATTNGAAGGAAANAAAGTTCCATNAATAAAAACTCCNAAACCTCTTTCATAATCAGAAGCAATAAANANCGGTGTTTTTGATATACTTTGGTAATGCTTTATATTNCTAAAAGTNCCATGAANATTTCCTGAAAATGTTATTANTCCCCCNATATTATAATTTCTTCTAAAATATTCAATATCTTTTTTTCTCCAA
>NZPQ01000025.1 GCA_002693365.1 Fidelibacterota bacterium | reverse complement strand
TAGAAATATTGGGATTATGGCTCATATAGATGCTGGTAAAACAACAATGACTGAGCGAATCTTATATTATACTGGAAGACTTCATAGGCTTGGAGAGGTCCATGATGGTGCAGCTACAATGGACTGGATGGATCAGGAAAAAGAAAGAGGAATTACCATAACTTCGGCTGCTACTACATGTTTCTGGGAAAATCACAGAATTAATATAATTGATACCCCAGGTCACGTAGATTTTACAATGGAAGTTGAAAGATCTTTAAGAGTATTGGATGGGGCTATTGCTTTATTTTGTGCTGTTGGAGGTGTCGAGCCACAGTCAGAAACTGTGTGGAGACAAGCTGATAGATACAATGTTCCGAGAATTGCATTTGTAAACAAGATGGATAGAACTGGAGCTGATTTTTATAATGTTGTTGAAATGATTAAAGATAGATTTGGTGCAAATCCTGTTCCTCTTGTGCTACCAATTGGTTCTGGTGGTGATTTTAAGGGATTGGTTGACTTGCTTTCTAATAAAGCTATTATATATACAGCTGATGATGGTTCAAAATTTGAATACTCAGATATACCTTCAGAACTTGCTTCCAAAGCTGAAGAGTATAGATCTTTTTTAATTGAAGAAATTGCGACTCAAGATGAAAATTTAATGAATAAATTTCTTGAAAATGAAGAGATAACAGAGTCTGAACTTAAAAATGCACTAAGATTAGCAACTTTAGATGGTTCAATTGTCCCTACACTATGCGGTTCTGCATTTAAAAATAAGGGCGTACAAAGATGTTTAGATTCTGTCATAGATTTTTTGCCAGCTCCAACCGATGTTGGTTCAATGGATGGTTTTGAACCAGGTAATGAAGAAAATAATTTAGAAAGACAGCCATCTGAATCTGAAGATTTCAGTGCTATTGCATTTAAAATAATGACAGACCCATTTGTTGGTAAGTTAACATTTTTTAGAGTTTATTCAGGTAAAGTCTCAACTGGTGATTTTATTTATAATTCTAGCTCCCAAAAAAAAGAAAGAGTTGGTAGATTAATGCTAATGCATTCTAATAAAAGAGAAGAAAGAAAAACAGTTACTTGCGGAGAAATTGCTGCTATGGTAGGTCTCAAATATACAAAAACTGGCCATACTCTTTGTTCTGATAAAAAGCCTATTTTATTTGAGTCAATGATTTTTCCTGATCCTGTAATATCTGTTTCAGTTGAAGCACAGACAAAAAAAGATCAAGAAAATTTATCAGTTTCTCTAGCTAAATTAGCTGAAGAAGATCCTACTTTTAGAGTTCATACAGATGAAGAAACTAACCAGACTATTATTTCTGGAATGGGTGAGTTGCACTTAGAAATTATTGTTGATAGATTAAAGAGAGAATTTAATGTGGTTGCTAATGTGGGTGCACCTCAGGTTGCATACAGAGAATGTATTACATCTGATGTTGAGCAGAATACAAAATTAGCTAAACAATCTGGTGGTAGAGGTCAGTATGCTCATGTTGTAATGAATGTTGAGCCAAATGAATCTGGCAAAGGCTATGAGTTTATTAATAAAATTGTTGGTGGTGCAATACCAAAAGAATATATTCCAGCTGTAGATAAGGGAATACAAGATGCTATTTTAAATGGTCCCCTAGCTGGTTACCCAATTGAAGATATAAAAGTTACATTATTTCATGGTTCATTTCACGATGTTGATTCGAATGAAATGGCCTTTAGGATTGTAGGAAGCATGGCTATGAAGGAAGCTATGGCAAAAGGAAGTCCAAAATTATTAGAGCCTATTATGGATTTAGAAGTTGTAATGCCTGAGGAGTATTTAGGTGCTGTCATGGGCGATGTAACATCTAGAAGAGGATTAGTTAAAGGTTATGAACCTAGAGATAAGACACAGGTTTTAAAAGCTACTGTTCCTTTAGCTCAAATGTTTGGCTATGCCACAGATTTACGTTCTCTAACTCAAGGTAGAGCTGTTTTTACTTTAGCTTTTGCTGACTATCAGCAAGCTCCAAAAGGTATCCAGGAAAAAGTTGTTGAAAAATTCAAAGGAAATGTTACCGTATAATTATGAATAAAATAAGAATTAAACTAAAAGCTTATGATCATATGTTGCTTGATAAATCGACTGTGAAAATTGTTAAAAAAGCAAATGAAACAGGCGCATTGGTTTTGGGTCCAATTCCATTGCCAAATAAAAAAGCTATTTATACTGTTAATAAATCTGTTTTTGTTGATAAAAAATCAAGAGAGCAATTTCAGATTACTATTCATAGAAGAATTATTGAACTTTTAAATTCTACTTCAAAGACAGTCGATGCATTGATGAAGTTAGATATGCCTGCTGGTGTTGATGTAGAAATAAGAACTTAAAATGATGATAAATTTTGATACATATATAAATAATTTTGATTTACCGTTTGAAGATAATTCAAACGATAAAGAAACATCTGAAAACGAGGAATCAATTTCTGAAGAAAGTTCATCTGGGGAGTCTAACTCTGAACAAGCTCCAGTTGAAGATGTTAAATCAGAAGAAGTTCTTGCAGAGGATGCTAAATCTGAAGAAGATTCTGTAGATGGTGTAAAGTCTGAAAAAGCTTCTGAAAAGAATGTTAAATCTGATGATGTTCCTATTGAAGATTCTTTACCCGAAGAGGTTCCTGCAAAAAATACTGGTTCTGAAAAAATATCAAATGAAAATACTAGTAATAATAAAGAAAATTTAAATCCAAAATTCTTGTTTTCAAATTTAATTGGTAGAAAAATTGGAATGACCCAATTATTTACGGACTCAGGTGATGTTTTTCCTGCTACAGTTGTTGAGGCTGGCCCTTGTACTGTAACACAAATTAAAAATAAAAAATCTGATGGATATGATTCAATTCAGTTAGGTTTTTCTGATGCAAAAGAAAAGCATTTAACTAAATCACAGCTTGGACATTTTTTAAAATCAAAATTATCTCCTAAAAAAGTTTTAAAAGAGTTTAGGTTTGATAAAAATGATAATTTACCTTCTATTGGTGACGAAGTAGATTTAAGACAATTCAAAGTGGGTGATTTTGTTACAGTTACTGGATCTTCTATAGGTAAAGGATTTGCTGGTCATATGAAAAGACATAATTTTGGTGGTGGTAGAGCCTCTCATGGTAAGAACAGTGTTATGAGAAAATCTGGTTCTGTTGGAGCCGGGACTGATCCTGGTAGAATTTTTCCAGGTATGAAGATGGCTGGTAGAATGGGTGGTGAAAAAGTTACAGTTAAAAATTTAGAGGTTATTAGTATTGATCTTTCTAAGAATTTAATATTTATAAAAGGTGCGGTTCCTGGTTCAAATAAAAATTATTTATACATAACAAAGAATTAAAATGAAAGTTAATATTTACAGCAAAGAAGGTAAGAAAACTTCAGCAAAAGTTGATATGGATAATAGGGTTTTTAAAATAGACCCTAATGAGCATTGCATTTATCTAGCTGTTAAATCAGAACTTGCTGCAAAAAGACAGGGTACTTCTAGTTCAAAAACAAGGTCCGAAGTGCGTGGAGGTGGTAGAAAACCATACAAACAAAAAGGCACGGGAAATGCAAGGGTTGGTTCAACAAGAAATCCTGCAAGAGTGCATGGGGGCTCTGCATTTGGACCAAAGCCAAGAAAATATGAACTTAAATTGAATAAGAAAGTAAAAACCTTAGCTAGAAAAAGTGCATTGTCAATGAAGGTTATTGCTGATTCATTTAAGGTTTTGAATGATTTTTCAATGGATAGTGTTAAAACTAAAGATTTACATAATATTTTAAGAAAATTAGATGTGAATGATAAGAAAATATTAATAATTGCTAATAATATTGATAATAATTTTCTTTTAAGTTCAAGAAACTTAAAGAACGTCAATCTTGTTAATGTGGATAGTTTTTCTACTTATGATATTATTAATAGCAGTTATTTATTGTTTGATAAAAATTCTGTAGATTGTCTAAATAAGAAGTTAATGAAATAATATTATGCANCTAGAAATTTCAAATATTATAGTATCACCAATGTTAACAGAAAAAAGTAATTTATTNGGNGAAAAACATAATAAATATGTATTTAAGGTAAGTCCTAAAGCTAATAAATTGCAAATTAAACAGGCTATTGAAAAAAGATTTGATGTAAGAATAACAAAAGTTTGTACTTCAGTTTATAAGGGAAAGCTTAAAAACACTAGTGTTAAAAGTGGGGGACATGTAATTAGAACTTCAGGNCATAGAGATTTATGGAAAAAAGCAATAATTACTTTNCATAAAGATGATAAACTTAATTTAGTTGATGGAGAATTTTAGTGGCAATTAGAAAATTAAAACCAGATACTCCAAGTAGAAGATATATGTCTGTTTCAACTTTTGATGANATAACTAAAAAACATCCAGAGAGAAGTTTGACTAGACCACTTAAAAAAACAGGTGGAAGAAATAATTTAGGTAGAATTACATCAAGAAGAAGAGGCGGAGGGCATAAGAGAAGATATAGAATTATTGATTTTAAAAGAAATAAATTTGATATTTTTGGAAAGGTTGTTTCAATAGAATATGACCCAAATAGATCTTCTAGAATTGCGTTAGTTCTTTATGATGATAATGAGAAAAGATATATAATTGCTCCTGATGGTCTTAAAGTTAATGATAAAATTATTTCATCAAAAGAATCAAAGGTTGAATTTAAAACAGGTAATGCTTTATTGTTAAAAGATATTCCTGATGGTATGTTGGTTCATAACATTGAACTTAAGCCAGGTAAAGGAGCTCAGATGGCNAGAAGTGCTGGTACTTATGCTAGNATAATGGCTAAAGAAAATAAGATGGTTTCTTTAAAGCTTCCNTCAAGTGAAATTAGAATGGTGTCNGAAAATTGTTTAGCTACTCTGGGTACAGTNGGAAATAAAACTCATGAAAATATTAAAATTGGTAAGGCTGGAAGATCGAGATGGCTAGGTAGAAGACCTAAGGTTAGAGGTGTAGTAATGAACCCCGTCGATCATCCTCATGGAGGTGGCGAAGGAAAAACTTCAGGTGGTCGTCATCCTGTATCTCCTTGGGGAACGCCAGCAAAAGGTTATAAGACAAGAAAGAAAAATAAATTATCTAACAAATATATTGTTTCAAGGAGAAAAAAATAATGTCTAGATCTCTCAAAAAAGGACCNTATATTGATTTTAAATTAGAAAAAAAATTAGAAAAAATGAATTCTGATAATAAAAAAGAAGTAATCAAGACTTGGGCTAGAAGGTCGATGATATCNCCATTGTTTGTGGGACATACATTGGCAATTCATAACGGAAATAAATTTGTACCTGTTTTTATTACTGAAAATATGGTTGGGCATAAATTGGGTGAGTTTGCTCCAACAAGAATTTTTAGAGGACANTCAGGTGATAGGAAAATGAAATAAATATGGANACAACTGTTAAAATTAAGCATTTAAAACAGTCCCCTACTAAGATTCGTTTTGTTCTTAATGAATTNAGGGGTTGTAAAGTTAATCATGCTATTAATATTTTAATGAATAGTAATAAAAAAGCTTCAAATTTTATACTGAAGGCAATTAATTCAGGTTTGTCTAATCTTGAAAACAAGGGTGATTTCAATCAAGATAAAGTAGTTATTTCAAATGCATTTGTTGATGGTGGTCCTGTAATGAAAAGATTTAGACCAAGGGCAATGGGTAGGGCTTCACAAATTTTAAAAAGAACTAGTCATTTAACAATAACGCTATCAGAGAAAAATTAGAGAGGATAAATTTTGGGTCAAAAAGCTAATCCAATAGGTTTACGTTTAGGAATTAATAGAGACTGGGATTCTACTTGGTTTGATGAAAAGCATTATGCTGATCGTTTAAAAGAAGATATTATTTTGAGAAGATATATTTTAAAAAAATATAAGACTGCAAGTGTTGCAAGAGTTCAGATATCAAGAACTTCAACTAAGGTTAGTATCACCATTAATACAGCAAGACCTGGGTTAATTATTGGAAAAAGTGGTTCAGAGGTTGATAGCTTGAAAAAAGAATTAAACAAATTAGTTGGTCATGAAGTTTCTGTTAATGTATTTGAAATTAAAAGACCTGCTTTAGTTTCTAATTTAGTTGGAGAAAGTATCTCTCAGCAAATTGAAAAAAAAGTTAATTACAGAAGAGCGGTAAAAAAAGCTATTCAAAGTACTATTAGTATGGGTGCGAGAGGTATTAGAGTAAGAGTTGCAGGAAGATTGAATGGCGCTGAAATTGCTCGACAAGAAACTTTTAAAGAAGGTCAAATTCCTCTTCATACTTTAAGAGCCAAGATTGATTATGCTCATGTTGAGGCTAATACTACTTATGGTATTATTGGAATAAAAGTTTGGATTTATAATGATTAATAAGGGAANTAAGTAAAAATGTTATCTCCAAAAAGAATTAAATATAGAAAGCCTCACAAAGGTAATTTAAAAGGAATGTCTAATTCTGGTAATTATGTCTGTTACGGTACATATGGAATGAAAGCATTAGAAGCTGGGTGGATTACAAACAGGCAAATTGAAGCTGGAAGAATATCATTATCAAGAAGAGTAAGAAAAATTGGAAGGTTATGGATAAGAATATTCCCAAATAAATCAATAACAAAAAAACCAGCAGAAACTAGAATGGGTAAAGGTAAAGGTTCTCCTGATTCATGGGTATCAATTATCAAACCAGGAAGAATTTTATATGAAGTTGATGGTTTAACGGAAGAGCAAGCAAAAGAAGCCTTTAGAGCTTGTTCACATAAGTTTTCAATAAAAACAAAAATGGTTTCTAGACGAGAGTTATAAAATGGCAAAAAAGAAAANTTTAAAAGATTTATCCTTAGATGAATTAAATAAAAAATTAATAGAGCTTAATGATTCAATGTTGAATTTTAGATTTCAAAAAACNCTTCAGCAGTTAGAGGATCCTAAGCAGATTAATCAAAATAGAAAAGATATTGCTCGAGTTAAAACATTTATAAAACAATTTGAATTAGGATTAAAAAAATANATTTATGGAAAACAATAGAAAAGAATTAAGTGGTTTNGTTTACTCAAATGCTATGAACAAGACAGTAGTTGTTAATATTGTAAGAAGCTTTCCACATCCGGTGTATAAGAAATTTGTTAAATTTTCTAAAAAATATTATGTTCATGACGAGAATAATAAATGTGAAAAAGGAGATACTGTATTAATTGAAGAATCTAAGCCATTGAGTAAGCTTAAAAGATGGCGTGTTAAAAGAATTTTAAAGAAAGCAGTTAAATTATAATATGATTCAACAAGAAACAAGATTAAATGTTGCTGATAATACAGGTGCTAAACAAGCTTTATGCATTAAAGTTTTAGGAGGATCTAGAAAAAGATATGCTAAGCTAGGAGATATGATTGTTGTTACAGTGAAAAAAGCAATTCCTAACTCAAATGTTAAAAAAGGTACTGTAAGAAAAGCAGTTGTTGTTAGAGTAAGAAAAGAATCAAAGAGAAAAGATGGTTCTTATATTAGATTTGATGATAATGCAGTAGTTATTATTGATAATCAAAATGAACCAGCAGGAACAAGAGTTTTTGGTCCTGTTGCTAGAGAGCTCAGAGAAAAAAAATATATGAAAATACTTTCTTTGGCTCCTGAGGTGATATAAATGAATAAGATTAAAAAAGAAGATACAGTGATGGTTATATCTGGCTCTTTCAAAGGTGAAACAGGGAGAGTTATTAAAGTTTTAACTTCAAAAAATAGAGCTATAGTCGAAGGAATTAATAAAGCAAAAAAGCACATTAGACCAACTCAGGATAATCCTCAAGGAGGTATTGTTGAAAAAGAATTATCAATAAACTTGTCTAATTTAGGATTAATGAATAAAGGTAAATTAGTAAAAGTTGGTTTTGGAGTTGACAAAAATGGAAAGCGATTTAGAATAAACAAAAAAAATGGTAATAAAATAGATTAATGAAAAATTATAGTCCAAGATTATTTGATTTATATAAAAATAACATTCAATCTTCTTTGAAAGAGAAGCTAAATATTAAAAATGTTATGGAATTGCCTAAAATAGAAAAAATTGTTTTAAACATGGGTATTGGTGATGCTAAAGATAACAAAAACAGCCTTGCTCAAGCTGTTGATGAGATGAAGATTATCACTGGTCAAAAGCCTGTAATAACAAAAGCTAGAAAAGCAATTTCTAATTTTAAATTAAGAATCGGTGATCCTGTTGGTGTGAAAGTAACTTTGCGTGGAACAAAAATGTATGAGTTTTTAGATAGATTCATTTCTATCTCTTCTCCTCGTATAAGAGATTTTAGAGGACTTCCTTCAACTGGTTTTGATGGAAGAGGAAATTATAATTTTGGTATTTCTGAGCAAATTATTTTTTCTGAAATTGACTATGATAAAGTAAATACGATTAGAGGTATTAATATAACTATTATGACAAGTGCAAATGATGATTATCATGCATATGAATTATTAGTTAGTTTTGGTTTTCCAATCAATGATTATAAAAAGAAAAAGGTGAGTAATGGCTAAGAAATCTAAAGTAGTTAAAAATATTCATAGACAAAAATTAGTTGATAAATATAAAAATAAAAGAAAAGAATTATTGACAATAGTGAAAAGTCCTAAAACTTCAATTGAGGAAAAAAGATTAGCATATATGAAATTAGAAAAACTACCTAGAGATGCTAATCCGATTAGGTTAAGAAATAGATGTAATTTGACAGGAAGACCTAGAGGATATTATAGAAAATTTGGATTGTCCAGGATATCACTAAGAGAGCTTGCTACTAAAGGTAGAGTTCCTGGTTTAAAGAAAGCAAGTTGGTAAAGGAAAAAGAATATGAGTATGAATGATCCTATAGCAGATTTATTAACAAGAATTAGAAATGCTAGTTCTGTATCTAAAAAGTGGGTTGATGTAAAGTGTTCAAATGTAAATATTAGAATTTTATATATTTTAAAAGAAGAATTTTTCATTAGAGATTACGTTAAAATTGAAGATAAAAAGCAAGGAATATTACGTGTCTATTTAAAGTATAGCTATGATGATAAACCTGTAATTAGAGGCATTAAAAGAATAAGTACTCCTGGATGCAGAGAATATGTCTCTGTTGATAAGTTGCCAAGAGTTCTTAATGGTATGGGTATATCTATCGTATCTACATCTAAAGGTGTTATGTCTAATAAAAAAGCTAAAAATTTAAATATTGGAGGAGAAATACTTTGCCAAGTATGGTAAGTTTTTATAATTATGTCAAATATAGGTAAACANCCAATTTCTTTNCCAGATAGTGTNAAAATAANNATTTCTGNTAATTTAGTNGAAGTNAAAGGTCAATTAGGTGAATTAACACTTAATTNTNATNCNAGNATAGATATATTATCTANAGATAATTCTNTTNTTGTNNCNAGAAANNCTAATGATAGAAAAGATAAAGAATTGCATGGNTTATATCGAGCTTTNATNCAGAATATGNTAACNGGTGTTTCAATCGGTTTTGAAAAAAAACTATTATTAGTTGGTGTTGGATATACAGCAGAAAANAAAGGTGATTTACTTTTAATTAATGTAGGTTTTTCTCACCCTATCTATTTTCAAATACCAGATGGTCTAGATGTTACTACACCTGACCAAACAACAATTGTTATTAAGGGCTATCATAAGCAAAATGTTGGTGATTTTTCAGCTAAAATTAGATCTATGAGAAAACCAGAGCCATATAAAGGAAAAGGAATAAAATATTCTGATGAAGTAGTAAGAAGAAAAGCTGGTAAAGTAGTAGGTGGTGCAAGTTAATATTTAATANGGTAAAAAATGTCATNAAANGATAAAAGAAAAAAATATTTAAAAAAGAAGTTAAGAACAAAAAAATCTTTAGGCAATCTAGGAAAATACCCAAGATTAGTTGTTTTTAAATCTAATAGACATATTTATGGTCAGTTACTTGATGATAATAAAAATATTACAATTTTNTCNTCNTCATCTATGGATAATAATTTAAGAAAAAAGCTTAAATCTAAAAGTAAAGTNGANAAGAGTATTGAAGTAGGTTATGATCTTGCTGAAAAAATTAAGAGTGACAAAATTAAAAAAGTAGTTTTTGATCGTAATGGTTATCAATTTCATGGAAGAGTTAAAGCTCTTGTAGATGCAATAAAAGAAAAAGGTATTAGTGTNTAATTTAATAAGTGAGTATAAATGAATAATATTATAAGTCCAACTGATTTACAGCTNCAAGATGAATTTGTAGTTCAAATAAATAGAGTTTCTAAATCAACAACTGGTGGTAGAAGAATGAAATTTAATGCTATTGTNGTNGTTGGTGATGGTAACAGTCATGTTGGCATTGGTTTTGGAAAAGCTAATGAGGTAGCAGCGGCTGTTAATAAAGCAAAAGAAATAGCTAAAAAAAGTATTTTTAAAGCACCTATTGTAAAAGGAACTATACCTCATAGGGTTGATATTAAATATGGTTCTGTCAAATTAATGTTAAAACCAGCTTCACCTGGAACAGGAATCATAGCTGGNGGNCCAGTTAGGGCAGTTTTAGAGCAAATTGGTGTNACAAATATCTTNACNAAAAATACAGGTTCNACAAATGCTCTTAATGTTGTAAGAGCTGTTGAAAAAGCTNTNAAAGAATTAAGGGANCCATTACAGGTTTCTAANGATAGNGGNATAACAATGAAAGAATTATTTAATTAAAATGTCAAAAAAAATNNAAATAACACAATTTAAAAGTGCNATAGGNTATAATAAGAAAACTAANGCTACAATTAAAGCTNTAGGNATAAAAAAATTAAATTCNCCTGTTNTAGTAAATAATGATNCTGCNCATAANGGTATGNTTGATAAAGTAAAACACTTAGTNCGNGTAAAGGAATTNTAAAATGTCTTATTCTCTTAAATATAAAAAAGGTTCAATTTCAAATAGGAAAAGAATTGGTAGGGGTAATGCTACTGGTCAAGGAAGAACAGCTGGNAAAGGTCATAAAGGNTATAAATCTCGCTCNGGAACAAAAGCTAAATTCCATTTNGAAGGAGGACAAACCCCTTTNATGAGNAGNCTCCCAAAAAGAGGAATGAAGATTTTTTCAAAAGTTCATAGATATAAAAACAACTATCAAATTATTAATTTGGAAAAACTNNCTGATTTAAAAGTTTCAAAAATAGATCATGNTTTTTTGTATAAAAATAATTTAATNAAATCTAAAGATATNCCTTTGAAAGTTCTTTCTAAAGGTGATTTGAAAAAATCTCTAGAAATTTCAGCTAATTTTTTTAGTAAANCCGCTTTAGAAAAAATTGAAAAAGCAGGTGGAAAGGCAATCTTTATTTAATGAATAAATTTCTTAATATATTTAAAATAAGTGATTTAAGAAAAAAATTGGCATTTACTGGTTTTATGTTACTTATTTACAGATTAGGTGGTAAAGTTCCAGTTCCTGGTGTAGATAAAGGTGTATTAAAAAGTTTTATGGATCAAGCAACACAGCAAAATTCATTGCTAGGTCTTTATGATACTTTTGTTGGTGGGTTTTTCTCCCAGGCTTCAATTTTTACTTTAGGAATTATGCCTTACATTTCCGCATCAATTATTATTCAGTTGTTAGGTTCAGTTGTTCCTTACTTTCAGAAGTTACAAAAAGAAGGTGAGCTTGGTAGAAGGAAAATCATTCAGTTGACTCGGTATGGAACTGTTCTTATAGCCAGTATGCAGTCAATAGGTGTTTCTGTTTATTTATCTAGTATAAAGTTAAATAATGGTGCATCAGTTGTCCCTGATGGTAGTTTTTACTTCTATTTTGTTACTATTATTACTTTGGTTACAGGTACAATTTTTATAATGTGGCTTGGTGAACAAATTTCTGACTATGGGCTAGGAAATGGTATTTCTTTAATTATTATGTGTGGTATTTTGGCTCAAGCACCATTTGTTTTTCAAGCTGAGTGGTTTAATATCACCGCCAATCCTTATAGATATATTTTCTTAGCAATCTTAATGTTTATAATTACTTTTGTTGTAGTATTGGTTAATACTGGAGTAAGAAAAATTCCAGTGCAATATGCTAAAAGAGTTGTTGGTAGAAAAGTTTATGGTGGTCAAGCTTCTCACATACCATTAAGAATTTTAACAGCAGGTGTAATGCCAATTATTTTTGCTCAGGCTCTTATGTTTCTTCCAAATACTATTGCTTCTTTTCTTCCAGATAGCGGTTTTGGGGATGCATTAAGGACTTATTTTTCACCAACTCACTTTGTATATTCTATTTTCTTTGCATTTTTAATTATTATTTTTACATACTTTTATACAGCAATTGCGTTTAATCCTGTTGATGTTGCAGATAATATGAAAAAACAAGGGGGTTTCATTCCTGGTGTAAGACCTGGAAAAGCTACATCAGATTATATTGATCGAATTTTAACTAGAGTGACATTACCTTCTTCTATTTTTTTAGCATTAATTGCTGTTTTCCCAATAATTTTGTTTAGAGCTTTTAATGAAGATATTAGTTATTCGCTAGCAAGTTTTTATGGTGGTACAAGTTTATTAATTATTGTAGGTGTTGCTTTGGATACATTGCAGCAAGTAGAGTCTCATATGTTAATGAGGAACTACGATGGTTTTTTGAATAAAGGCAAAATAAGAGGACGTTCTAGAAGATATTAAAATGATTCATCTTAAGAATAAATCTGAAATTGATAAAATGTATAGCGCAGGTCAGATTGTTAAAGATACGTTATATTTGATTGAGGAACATATTAAGCCTGGCATAACAACTTTTGAATTAGATGAAATTGCTGAAAATTTTATTAGGAAGAATAAAGCGATTCCTGGTTTTAAGGGTTTATACGGTTTTCCAGGTACATTGTGTGTTTCTATAGATGATGAAGTTGTTCATGGAGTTCCAAGTAATAGATCTTTAAAAGAAGGTGAGATTATAGGTATTGATGTTGGTTCAATTTATGATGATTTTTATGGAGATCATGCTAGAACATTTGCAGTTGGTAAAATTTCTGAAAAAAAACAAAAACTTTTAGATATTACTAAGCAATCACTAATGTTAGGTATTGAAGAAGTTAAAACTAACGCTAAAGTTGGTAATATTGGTTCAGCAATTCAAGGTTATGTTGAACAAAATGGTTTTAGTGTTGTAAGAGAATTAGTTGGTCATGGAATAGGACGTAAATTGCATGAAGAACCACAGGTTCCAAATTTTGGAAATTACAATCAAGGTCCTGTAATTGAAAATGGTTTGTGCATAGCTATAGAGCCAATGGTTAATATGGGTAGTTTTGAAGTTTATACTAAGAATGATAATTGGACTATCTCTACTGCTGATGGTTTGCCTTCAGCTCATTTTGAGCATTCTATAGCATTTTATGATGATAAAGTAAAAATTTTAACAATTTAGAAAGAATATGGCGAAAGAAAAACCAATAGAAGTTGATGGGAAAATACAAGAAACATTACCCAATGCTACATTCAGAGTAGTTTTGGATAATGATCACGTAATCTTGGCTCATGTTTCAGGTAAAATGAGAATGCATTATATAAAATTAATGCCTGGAGATAAAGTTAAAATTGAAATGTCTCCATATGATTTAAGTAAGGGAAGAATAGTTTTTAGATATTAAATGGTAATATTATGAAAGTAAGAGCATCTGTTAAGAAAATTTGTATAAAATGTAAAATTATTAGACGTAATGGTGTTTTACGTGTGATATGTGAAAATCCTAAACATAAGCAAAGGCAAGGGTAGGTATGGCAAGAATATCAGGGGTAGATTTACCAGCAAATAAATCAATCTTAATCAGTTTAACTTATATCTATGGCATTGGTTTGTCAAAGTCTAAGTTAATTTTAGATGCAATTGATATAAATCCAAGAACTAAAACTAATCAATTGAATGAAGAGCAAATTTTAAAGATTAGAAACGAATTAGCTGAAAATTATCTTGTTGAAGGTGAGCTTAGAAGTCAAGTAGGAAGAAATATTAAAAGACTAATTGATATTGGTACTTATAGAGGACTAAGACATAAAAAAGGACTTCCAGTTAATGGTCAGAATACTAAAAATAATTCTAGAACCAGAAAAGGTAAGAAAAAAACTATAGCAAATAAGAAAAAGGCAGTGTAAGGGTTTAATTTATGGCAAAACAATCAAATAAGAAAAAAGTAAAAGTTGATCCAGAAGGAATAGGGTTTATTAAATCAACTTTCAATAATACTGTAATTACTTTAACTGATAAATATGGAAATACAATTTCTTGGGCAAGTGCTGGAATGGTTGGATTTAAGGGTTCAAGAAAAAATACACCTTTTGCTGCTGCACAAGCAGCAGAAAAAGCTGCAGCTGAGGGAATATCTAGAGGATTAACTACTATTGAAGTTATGATTAAGGGTCCAGGAGGAGGAAGAGAAGCTGCAGTTAGAGCTTTGATGGCTTCTGGATTAAAAGTAACAGGAATAATGGATTTAACACCAATTCCTCATAATGGTTGCAGACCATCTAAAAAAAGAAGAGTTTAAGGAGTTATTTAATGGCAAGATATAGAGGACCAAGAGCAAGAATATGTAGAAGATTAGAATTTCCTGTATTTGAATCAGATAAATTTTCTTCAATAAGAAAAAATTATCCACCGGGTCAACACGGACAATCTAGAAGAAGCAAATTATCAAATTATGGTGTTCAACTTAGGGAAAAACAAAGAATTAAATATTTATATGGTATTTTAGAAAAGCAATTTAGAAATTATTTTAAAAAAGCTAATAATAAATCTGGTGCTACTGGAGATAATTTGCTGATTTCACTCGAATCAAGATTAGATAATACTGTCTATAGACTAGGTTTAGCTAATACTAGAAGTGCTGCTAGACAACTTGTTTCACATAAACATTTTTTAGTTAATAATAAAATCGTAAATATTCCTTCTTACAGTTTAAGTGATGGAGATGTTATTGAAGTGAGAAGCAAGAGTAAGAAAAACGATATTTTTTTAAATTCAATGAGAAGGATAAAAAGTGATAATCCAATGCCTTGGCTAACTTTGGATAAAAGTAAATTAATGGGTACTTTCGATAAAGTTCCAACAAGAGATGAGATATCAGAACCGTTAAATGAACAATTGGTAGTTGAGTTATATTCAAAATAAAGGAAATAAATTATGTCAGTTAAATATTTTAATGATTTAAATATTAAGTTCGAAAACGATAAAAAAAATTATGCAAAAATCAGTGTTGAACCATTTGATCGAGGCTATGCCGTAACAGTTGGAAATGCATTAAGGAGGACATTGCTGACTGCTTTACCTGGTGCTGCTATCACATCTATTAAAATCGATGGCGTTTCTCACGAATTTTCAACTATTGATGGCGTTTCTGAAGATTTGCCTGATATAATTTTGAATTTTAAGAAAATTAGATTTAAGATGAATGAAGAGCATGCAAGCGAGTTAATTTCTTTTAAAATTGATTTTGATTCATCTGGTGTTTTTAAAGCAGAAGAGTTAAATAATTATTTAAACAATTTTTCAGTTATTAATGGTTCATTACCAATAATGACTTTTAATAAAAAAACTTCTTTAGAAGTTGAGATTCGTGTTTCTAGAGGA
>NZPQ01000024.1 GCA_002693365.1 Fidelibacterota bacterium | reverse complement strand
TTTATAAAAAAATATGAATTATAAATTTAAAATATAAATCATATGTTCAGGAATTGTTGGCTGTTTAATTGTCATATATGTGAAAATTTAATTACAATTAGTCTACATAATCTGAAATTATTTTAGATATTTTTTCAGGAATTTCCAATGGAAATAAATGTGAGCAATTTTCTAATGATATAAATTCAATATTTTGATTATTCTTTTTACTTATTTCTTTTTCAGCTGATTCGAAAAATGTATTTGAGTCTTTAGCTCTTACTATTAGTGTAGGAACAGTAATATTTTTAATATTTTTCCAAATAAAATTATCATCTGTTATGCCACTTTTATATATTTGGTATTCCCAATCATTTGGAAATGAAATATCTAATGATTTGTTAGTATTAGTTCTTGTTATGGAATTAATATAAATCTTTAAATTTTCATCATTTATATATTTGAAAACATTTTTTCTTCTGTAAGATTTAAAAATTGAATCATAGTTTTTATAGTTCATTTTTCTTCTCAAAGCTTTTTTTGACAAAGGATGCAAGTAGTCGTCCATTTTTAAAAGTTTTATAAATTTCCAAAATAAAATAAACCTGGGTATAAATAATGTTGGATCTAATAATATGACTTTTGCGAATAATTCTGGGTGACTAATCGCTGATCTTAAAATTAAATTACCTCCAATTGAATGTCCTATACCTATATTGTTTTCATTTGTTTTAATTGTCTTAATAAAACTTGCGTGAAAGGGTTGCCAGTTTTTTAGCTTTTTTATATTTATACTATCAGATACTAAATTAAAATAGTTAATATTAAATGATTTCTGTAATTTAGAAAACATTGATGAGTATGCATTTGGAGGATATCCATTTGCATGTATAAAATAAATATTTTTGTTNCTTTTCATTAATTATGATTAAAATTTTAATTAAACTAATTTTATAACTTATGAAATGCTCATTAAATTATATCTATATTTTTTAATTTAATTGCACCCGTAGCTCAACTGGATAGAGCACTTGACTACGGATCAAGAGGTTGTAGGTTCGAATCCTACCGGGTGTACTTGTCAAATTGTAATGTTTGTATAAGTGAGATTTTTTATTTAAATTCATTACTATTAAACGCTCAAATCGTGCAAATAAAGAGTATAGCTTTTAATTTTTCAACATGTTTTACTTTTTCAAAGGAGATTAAATGAAAGTATCAATTTTTGGTGGAAGTGGTTTTGTTGGTGATTATATAATTAGTGAATTAGTTAAAAATAATATAAATCCTTATGTTTTAGTTAGGCTTGGAAATGAATCAAAAATAACTGAACATAGGAAATGCAACATTATTACAGGTGATATTGATAATGGAACTGCTGTTGAACAAACAATGATGAATACTGAAGCAGTTATATATAATATTGGAATAATAAGAGAATTTAAATCTTCACCTTCCTTATCTATTTCTGTTCACAATGAAATTACATTTGAAAAACTACACTATGAGGGTTTNAAAAAGTGTGTAGATCAAGCAAAAAAATTAAATATTAAACGATTTATACTAATGAGCGCCAATGGTGTAAAGGAAAATGGTACTGGATATCAATCTACTAAATATAGAGCTGAAGAATATTTGAAAAATTCAGGTTTAGATTATACTATTTTTCAGCCTTCTTTAATTTTTGGTGATTCATCTGATAAAATTGAGTTTTGTAAGCAATTAAAGAATGATATGCTATCTCTTCCTGTACCAGCTCCATTATTTCATGAAGGTTTTTTACCTTTTAAAGCTGGTAGTTTTAAAATGAGTCCTGTACATGTTAAAGATGTAGCAAAGTGTTTTGTAGCTGCATTAAAAGAACAAAAATCAGTAGGTAAAACATTTCCACTTGGTGGAGATGAATTAACATGGAAAGAAATAACTAAAACTATTGCTATTGCATCAGATAAAGAAGATAAAATGTTTATTCCTGCTCCTGTGTTACCAGTAAAAATAGTTGCTTCTTTATTTGATAGATTTCCATGGTTTCCAATAGCTAAAGATCAGCTNACTATGTTACTCGAAGGTAATACNTGTGATGGAACTGAAGCATTTAATCTATTTAATGTTAAAGAGCCNATTAAATTTAATATTGATACATTAGATTATTTATCTAATGAAAAANAGTATTATCATTAATGTTATTGGTTTTTATATTTGTTGGTGGATTACTATTTATGGTGCAGTTTCAAAATTATATTATATTGGTCCACTAGCGACCTTGATTTTTATTATAATTCATTTATATAAAGTTACAAATCATAAAAAGGAAGATATTTTTTTAGTATTTTCATTTTTTTTAGGTTTATTTATTGAAACTTTTCTTCTTAATTTGAATATTATTATTCATCAAGGATATCTTGTAAAATATGGAATAGCTCCTCTATGGTCAGTATCACTTTGGTTGTGTTTTGCAACTACATTACTTCATAGCTTTAAATGGCTTAGCAAGAGATACTTTATTAGTTCTTTATTAGGAATTTTATCTGCTCCAATGATATATTTTTCAATGGAATCTATGGGTGTTGTTTCTTTTGGTTTAAGTAAGTCATTAGTAATTTTATTTTCATCTATTTTATGGGGTATATTTTTTCCAGTTTTTATTTATTTTTCAGATAAAATTTTAGAATCATGATATTTACTTTATTTTTTTTCTCATTTTTATTAGGCTCAGATAGTAAAAATTTAATACAAGATATGTATTCTTATAAAGATTGGAATATAAAAGTTTCAGAAGATAAAAATATATATGAGTCAGATTCTCTTTTAAATAACATNAGATATATAAAAATAGATCAAGAAATTAAAAAAGAACCTGAATCTATACTGAATACTATTCAATCAATTGAAAATTGGAATGATATAATATCTAATAANAACATNAAAACAAATTTGTTGTTAAACGTTGATGATACATTGGTTGTTTTACAAAAAATTTCTAGTGTCATTCCATTTACTAAAAATCGAATTTATATATTCAAATTATTTAAGGTTAATTCAAATAGAATTGATTGGTATATAACAAGTGATTATAATGATAGNCTTGAAAGTTATTTAGGAGATTATGATTACAAATTATCTTTAGGAGCTGGTTCATGGGAGATTAAAAATGATAATGATGAAAAAAAATTAATTTATAGATTGTATTTAGATGATGAAGTAAATTTATCGTCTAAACTTATTCAAAAACTCAGGGTTAATTATGCTGTTAATATATTTAATGACATGCTAAATTATGATAAAGGAGAAAANTAATAATGATAAAGTATTTTGTANTTTTTATATGTGTAGTTNTAATGGTAGGATTAGTTTATCCTTATTATTTCAAATCTGAAAAACTAGATATATCTGGTTTATCTAAAAATTTTTATGAATATTCTATTGAATTAATAAATGGCGAAAAAATATCTCTAGATAAATATAAAGGTAAAAAAATTATTATTGTNAATGTNGCTTCGAAATGTGGNTATACTCCTCAATATGGTGGTTTGCAGAAATTATATGAAGAGTATGGAAGTAAGGTTGAAATAATTGGAGTTCCATCTAATGATTTTTTATTTCAAGAACCTGGTAAAAATAAAGACATTGAGACATTCTGTAAATCAAATTATGGAGTGAGTTTTCCGATTGCTAAGAAAACAGTTGTCAAAAAAAATAGTAAACAACATCCTCTTTACTCATGGTTATCATTTAAAGAATTAAATGGTTGGAACGATTCTTCTCCTAGTTGGAATTTCTATAAGTATTTAATTGATAATGAAGGAAATCTTGTTAATATTCTTTCGTCNAAAGCCAAGCCTCAAGGTAAACAAATACTTGATTTTATTAATAATTAAATGAAATTAAATAGTTTAATATCTTTACTATTATTTTCTTCTATTTATTCAGCTATTATTGTTGGAACCATAAAAGATGAAGAAAGTAATCCTATNATTTATGCAAATATTTATTTAAAAGATACTTTTGATGGAACNTCATCTGATGATAAAGGTTCCTTTGCATTTGAGACTTATGAAACAGGATTTCAAACNTTAGTAGCAAGTTTTATAGGATATGAAACTTTTGAGCAAAAGATTGATGTTAATCAAAATGTAACCTTAAATATTNTACTTAAAGAACTTATAACAAGGGCTGATGAGGTGGTAATAACTGCGGGTTCATTTGGTGCAAGTGATGATGAGAAAGTGATTGTTCTAGATCCNATAGATATTGTAACTGTTGCAAGTTCAAGAGGTGAAATATCTGGCGCGCTTGAAGCTTTACCTGGAACACAGCCTCAAGCCGATAAAGAAGGTATTTATGTNAGAGGAGGTGATGCTTCCGAGGCAAAGCAAATTGTCGATGGAATGTTAATTCAAAATCCATATTTTAGTGANGTTCCTGATATACCTCAAAGAGGTCGTTTTGAACCTTTTGATTTTCAAGGTACTGCATTTAGCCAAGGAGGATATTCTGCTCAGTATGGACAAGCTTTATCTGCTATTGTTGATCTTAAAACATGGACAAGATTTGGAGATTTTAATGCAAATACTTTTGGGATCACTCCATTGAGTGCTAGCTATGGTCGAGGTTACGGTAATGATAGTACTGCTTGCGGTATTAATATAGACTATTCAAATATTAAGTATTTTCAAAATTTTAATAATAGTTCTGACTTTATCAAAAGTAGAGTGAACTTTTCAAGTCCACCNGAAGGAATTGANCTCAAAACAAATTATTCAAAAAAACTAAAAAATGGTATTTATAAATATATTGGTAGAATAACTGACTACAGTTTGGGTACAAGAGNAGGAGATATNGGTTCAGGTTTTAATTTAGATAACAATAATTTATTTCTTTTAACAACTTATAAAGGTAAAATAAATGATTTGTGGAGAGTCCAGTTTGGTTTGTCTTATTCTNAAAATAATAACAAATCTGAAATTATTTCAGAAGATTTTCTTGATCCACTTAATATCGATTCTTATGATGATTTGCTTCAATTTCGAACTGTTTTTACTAAAAAGTTCTTAGGTAAATCTAAGTTTAATTTTGGGTTTCATTTTTTTGATCAAAATAGTGATTTTGTGAATTACACATATGAGTTCAATATTGATGAGAGTGATAATTATAATTTTAATCAAAATCTTATTAAAATTAATGAGTATTTATCAACATCTTTTGCTGAAATTGATTTAAGAATTTTTAAAAAATTTGCATTAAATACAGGTATAAGGTATGAAAATTCTGAATTATTAGACAAAAGTAGTTTTTCTCCAAGATTTTCTTCTGCATTTAAATTATCAAAAAATAGTCAAATATCTTATGCTTATGGTCAATATTACCAGACTCCTGACTTAGGTTTTGATTTATGGTATAGGCAAAATAATATTGATATTGATTTTAATAATTCAGGTTTAGAATTTGAAAAATCTACTCATAATATTTTGAATTNTGAGTGGTCAAAAAAGAAAAAAACTTTTCGATTAGAAATTTTCGATAAAAAATATGAAAATTTAGTTACTTCAATACAGACTAATTGTGATTTAGATATTTGTAAAAATATATTGTCAAATGAAGGNTATGGTTTTTCAAGAGGAGCAGAAATTTTTTGGAGAACGGACCAAACATCTGATGGAGTTGGACAAGATATTTGGATTGCTTATTCTTTTTTAGATAGTAAGCGTAAGTATAAACAATTTCAAAACGAGATAATTCCAAGTTTCGCCTCAGCTCATAAATTAACATTNATTTATAAAAATGCATTCAAACTAAAAAATGGAGATGGATTCAATACTAGTTTAGCGTTAACAGGAACTTCTGGATATCCTTATTATAATCCTTTTAATAATANTCAATATGAATCTAAACCATATCTTTCNTTCGATATTGGAGGTAGTTATTTGCCTCAAGTAGATGATGGTTTTATGGTAATATTTTTTAATTTATCAAATCCTTTTGGCTACAGAAATAGTTTTGGATACGAGTATGTAGATTTTGATTCAACTGAATTAGAATTTCCTCAAGAAAAACTGCCTAGTAGTTTGAGAAGTGTTTTTATTGGTTGTTTTATGTTTTTCTCAGTAGATAAAGATTAATGATACTAAAAATATATATATTATTATTTTCTNTAAATTTTGCTTCNGAATTATCNGATAGATATNATAATGCTATGGATAAAGGAATTAAAATGTTTGAATCTTGCAAAACANAAGANGACTTTTTAAAAACATCTAATTATTTTTATCGTATTTCTCAAGTTTCTAAAAATGATTGGTTATCAAGCTATTACTATGCATATTGCAATACTAGTTTAAGCATGATGCAAGATGANACAGACATAAAAGAATTATANNTAAATAAAGCTTACGATATNATTGCACCTTTTGATTCTTTAAAGATNTCAAATATTGATTCAGTTGCAATATCTGAAATTAATACTTTAAAAGCACTTATTTATGTAGGTAAAATATTTATTAATCCGATGNTTAATGGTATGAAATATGGATCTTTATCNNAGAANAGTATTAATAAGGCTATTNGTTATTGTCCCCAAAATCCTAGACCTTATTATTTAAGTGGTCAATCTAAATACTATACTCCATCAGCTTTTGGAGGAGGTNTTGATAAAGCTGTNCCTTTATTAAAAAAATCATTAGATAATTATAAGATTTTTAAATCAAAAAAATATTGGCCNGATTGGGGCGAAGATGAATGTCAATTACTTTATGAAAANGCAAAAAATAATGAAAAAAAATAATTTNATATTAAATCTTATATTTTTAATCTCATTTTTATTTTCATCAAATGATAATCAAGAATATGTTGTTTTAGTCTCATTTGATGGATTTAGACATGATTATGTAGATCGATTTGAATTACCTTATTTTGAATATATTGAAAAATGGGGTGTTAAAGCTAATTCATTAAANCCAATTTTTCCTTCATTTACTTTCCCAAATCANTATGCTATTGCAACTGGATGTTATGCTGATAAGCATAAAATAATTGGTAACGTTTTTAAAAATGAATTAGGACAATATTCNTACAAAGANAAAACNACAGTTCAAGATGCAAAGTGGTATGGTGCTGAGCCAATATGGGTTACTGCTGAAAAAAATGGTTTAATATCTGCAACTTATTTTTGGGTTGGNTCAGAAGCACCAATTGGAGGTATTTANCCNACATATTATAAAAATTATGAGNCAGGAGTTAATCCTTATGATAAAGTTGATAAAGCTGTAGATTGGTTGCAGCTNCCATTATCCTCAAGACCNNNTCTNGTNTGTTTATATTTTAATGAACCTGATNATGCAGGTCATGTTTATGGTNCAAATTCTATTGAAGTAGACCAACAAATAAAAGCTTCAAATGAAATTCTAGGATATTTGCTTTCGTCTTTAACCAAATTAGATATTTTTGATAAAATTAACCTTATAATATTAAGTGATCATGGAATGGTCGATGTTTCAATAAATCAAGTGATTAATATTGATGAATTTAATATACCTGGTACTNTTGATGGNAGAGGACCAATTATGAGCTTAAAGTTAAATGATAAGAAAAAATTTAAAATTNAAGACTTGATTATTCCAAATGTTTCTATTGTATCATCAGTAAATAATAAAANTTTACATTATGATAATTCTATNTATGATTATTTATTAGTTGCTGATGAAGGGTGGATGATATANAAAAAAGAAGATTTAATTAAATACAATGGTAATCTTCCAGTTATTGGAATGCATGGTTATAGTNCAGACTATAAAAGTATGCATGCAATTTTTTATGCATATGGTCCTCGTTTTAAACCTGGATATAAAATGGATACTTTTGAACTTATTCATGTATATCCATTAATATGTGATTTATTGCAAATTGATCCAAATAATAATATAGACGGTGATATTAATATTTTAAAACAAATTTTGAAATAAATGGAATTATTTTTTTCAAACCATATAATAGATGATATAATTTATTTAGATTCCCAAGAATCACGACATTGNACTAAAGTTTTAAGAAAATCACTAGGTGATAAAATTAATGTAGTTGATGGTCTTGGTAATCTTTATTTTGGTGAAATAATTTATATTTCTAAATCAGAATGTAAAGTTGAGATTGCTAGCATAGAAAAAGATTATGGTAAAAAAAATTATTATATTCACATTGCAATTTCACCTATTAAAAATCATGATAGGCTTGAGTGGTTTGTTGAAAAAACTATTGAAATAGGAGTAGATGAAATATCCTTTATAAATTGTGAGCGTACTTTAAGAAAAAATATTAAGATGGAAAGAATTAATAGATTAGCAATTACAGCTATGAAGCAAACATTNAAATCAAAACTACCTAAAATAAATAATATTAAAAAATTTAGTGATTTTTTGAAAATCTGTAACCAAAATANTAAATTCATTTGTCATTTGGANAATAATGATAAAAAAAATTTTTTTCATTATAAAAATTCTATANTTAAGAATAAAAGTTCTTGTATTCTAATTGGACCTGAAGGTGATTTTTCTTCAAGTGAAGTATTAGAATCAAAAAAATTTCATTTTCAATCTATTTCATTAGGAANTAGTCGACTNAGAACTGAGACNGCAGGTGTTGTNTCTTGNAATTTGATTAATGNTATAAATGAATNCTGATTTAAATATTAAATGGATGANTGAAGCTTATAGTTTAGCTATCAAATCATATNANTGTGATGANATTCCAATTGGNGCNGTNGTTGTTCAAGATAACCAAATTATNGGTANAGGACATAATGAAGTNGAGAAATTAAATGATGCAACAGCTCATGCNGAAATATTAGCTATTACTTCAGCTTCAAATTATAATAATGATTGGAGATTNAATAATGCAAGTCTTTATGTCACNAAAGANCCTTGTATNATGTGNTATGGTGCAATATTAAACTCNAGAATTAAAAANTTNTANTATGGAGTNTCAGATGAAAAAAATGGTTTTAAAATAAATNTAGCAAANNTNNATTCATTAAATATNCATCTTGATCATATTGAGTCAGATATTTTAGGTTTTAAGTGCAAGAATATTCTAGTTGATTTTTTTAAAAATAAGAGNAAAAATAATAAAATAAAATAATAATTATTCATTAAATTTTATGTAATCTGGAGAGGTGTCCGAGTGGTTTAAGGTGCACGCCTGGAACGCGTGTATGGATGAAAGTCCATCGGGAGTTCGAATCTCCCTCTCTCCGCATTAACTAAATTATGGGCTATAAAAATATACTATATATATTACTTTTTTCAATAATTCTTCCTCTATCATACGATAAAATTGGATATTTTCATTACGTTGAAGGTGAATGTTATGTAAAGAGTTTTCGAACAAATAATAAGTATTTTAAAGTTTCTATAGGAACAGATATTTATGAAAATGATTTTATAAAATCAGATAAAGATTCAAATTGTATAATTAGATTTAATGATGATAAAACTCATGTATTCATTGAATCAAAAACTATTTTAAATCTCAAGGAAGATAACTTTTCTAGAAGAGTAGATTTGTTTGATGGAAGTATATATATTAAAAATTTATTTAATCAATCTAAAAATACCTATGTTTTCACTAATAATAGTCAAATACCTTTATTAAATAATAGGTTGTGGATTAAATCTTTCGATGTAGTTAAAGACTACATTTACTCGCTTGATAATGAAATTGAAGTTTATAACGAGTTTAATAAAGAGGTTATAATTTTAAAAAGGTTATCTTTAGAGTTTTTTGAAAATGAATTGCAAAAGTCAATTTTAAATCTAGCAGATATTATTCCAGCATATGTTTTGAATGAAGAAAAAGAGTTTAACTTTAATAACCAGAAAATAGAAATAAAAAAATATGATATGATTCCTGTTTATGGTAAAAGAGTAAGGAATAATATATATGATCCTTACCAAGTATCCTTTGACTTTGGAAGTAAGATATTAAATAATGCTTCTCATATAAAGGTGGGTATTTACCCAGTTTATTTAAATAAAAATTTATTAATTAGAGGAAATATTGAGTCATTTATAAGCCCATCTGGAAATAATATAGATAATCAATGGGATGATGGATATGATTATCTTGATAAAATATCTGTTAATTATTCACAATACAATAATAAAAATCAATTGTACATAAAATTTGGACCTTTAGATAATTTTTCTTTAGCAAGTGGATATTTAGTTAATAATATTAGTAATGCTATAGATTATCCAAGAAAAATAAATTCAGGTCTGCATTTAAAGTATGTTTTTGATATAGATTTTATGGATTTAGACGTTTTTATACCAAGTATTAGAGATTTTGGAAATGATGGAGGAGTAATTGCAGCCAGAACCTCACTTTTTATATCACATAAGTTTCCATTAACTTTAGGTATCGGTTTTGTTGGAGATTTTAATCAATTTTCTAATATATCTAAAACCATAAATAAGACAACAAAAAGTAGATCAGTTTATGGAGCTGAATTAGATTTTAATTATAATTTGATTTCTAACTTAGATTTGGATGTAAATATTTTTGGAGAATTTGTAGGTCTTTGGTATCCAGAATATAATTATTATGTTTTATTTGATGGTCAAAATGTATCTAACGACCTAAGGTGGAGGAAAGGGACATGGGGAATTAGTGGACCAGGTGTTTCTGTCAAAGTTAATAATCGATATTTATTTAAATTTTCATTTAATTATAATTCTGCAACATTTATTCCAAACTATTTTAATTCAACATATTTATATAATAGAGCTAGATATTATAAAGGTATTTTAGATTATCCAATGATACAAAAACAGATAGATTATTTAAATGATAATTTTTTAATAGGTCAATCATGTGCTGCAGGTGAAGAATGTGAATATCTTATCCCAAAAGATGTTTATCCAATTTTAGTTAATAATGATGGTTTTAGTGGTTTTAATACAATTGGTTTTACTACTGAGTTTAGATATAAATTTCAATCTTATATAAGTACATCATTGATGACATCTGTATTTTTTGAAGAATCAGATAATTCAAATTCATATTATTCATTCCAAGCATCTCTAGATATAAATAAAGGTTATATTAGAAATATTAATTCGATGAAATTATATTTTTCAAATATTTATTTTTCAAAAATATCTGATAAATATAGAACTGCATTCGGAATAGAAACAGAGACTAAATTACCAATGAGTTTGTCTTTGATAATTAATTTAGGCCAAGTATATTATGACAATAACCTATTGAATAATGATATTGATAAAATGACAAATTCAGATATCAGTATTAAATATAGTTTTTAATAACAATGAATAAGTTTAAATCATATTATTTTTCATTTGTTGGTGTTAGTTTAGTTGGTATTTCAATTGGTTACGTTGTAGGTTTTTACACTAAAGTTTTTTTTATAAATAATAGTTTATCTTATTTAGGTGTTGTACCAATGGGGTTAGGATGTTTTTTTATTATATATGCTTCATTGTTCATAAAAAGTGAGAAATAGTAAGTATGGTATTAAAGAGAAATAAAAAAATGAGTTCTTCAAAAGATGTATCGTTGAGTAATTCAAATAACAAAAGAGCTGAAATGTTAGTTAAAATAGATTCTATGTTAGAAGAAATTGATTCAAAATATGGTCCATATATTTTAGAAGAGTTACAAAAAAGAATTGAATTTACAATTGAAGAATTTTTCAATGATTTGAAAATTGTACTAGAAAATGTATTTGATAAATCAAATAGCTTAAGTGTAAATCAAGATAATAATCAAATGGAAACGCCAGTATTTATTGCTGAGCATAATAAAAAAAGAACTAAAAAGAAATAAGTATTCTGTGCTAGATGGGGAGCTAGCGGTTCCTTGTAACCTGAAATCCGCTATATGCAGGATTGAATTCCAATTAAAAGGGGTTTGATGAATTTAGTTTTTTTATATAAGCGGTGTTGATATCTTCAGCTTTGCGCAATTAGTATTTCTTGAATTCCGCCAGGTCTGGAAGGAAGCAACGGTAGAGAAGTATTCATGTGCCGTAAAATCCTGAAATTGAGCTGGCTACATAAATAACTACTTTAACATAAATTTCAATTATTGGTGCACAGATTATTTAATAATTATGGCATATAAAATACTATCATTAAAATGGAGACCAGAGCACTTTTCTCAAGTTGTTGGTCAAGATCATATTTCTAAAGCACTTTCTAATGCTATTAAATTAGGAAGAGTTGCACATGCCTTTACCTTTTCTGGACCTAGAGGTGTTGGTAAAACTACTACTGCAAGAATTTTAGCTAAGGAATTGAATGAAGTAAGTAATATAAATGATTCAATTGATATTATTGAAATGGATGCTGCATCAAATAGAGGTATTGACGAAATTAGAAATTTAAGAGAAAGTGTAAATTATGCACCCTCAAATGGAAAATATAAAATTTACATAATAGATGAAGCTCATATGCTAACAAAAGAAGCATTTAATGCACTATTAAAGACTTTAGAAGAACCTCCAAGTCATGTCGTGTTTATTTTTGCTACAACTGAGCTTTATAAAATGCCTGATACTATTTTATCTAGAACTCAACGTTATGATTTTAAGAGATTATCATTTGATTGTATTAAAAATCATCTTGAGTTTGTATTAAAATCTGAAAATATTAATTATGATAATGAGAGTTTGGTGCAAATTTCTGATAAATCTGATGGTAGTATGAGAGATGCGTTGAGTATTCTTGATCAAATGATTTGTATATGTGATAATAATATTACTATTGATAAGATTTCATCATCGTTAGGTCTAGTATCAAATCAAAATTACTTTAAAATTTTAACTTATGTTTCATCTAGAAATAGCTCAGGACTATTTCAATTATTTGATGAAATCGTTTCATCAGGTGTATCCTTGTATGATTTTATGGAGGGTTTTAATAAATTTCTAAATAAATGTATCATTGCTAATTCATTGAAAAGTAGTTATAAAAATAAAGGTTTTTATAAAGATTATTTATCTTACGAAATAAAGCTTGAAGAAATAGATTTACTAAGAATTATGGAGATTTGTTTAAAATTTCAATCTTCTATGCGTTATATAGTTCAACCCAGAATTGCAATTGAAAGCTTGTTACTTAAACTATCTTATTTAGATAAGTCAATTGATATAAATGATTTTTTGAAAAGCTTAAATGATAATAATTTGGAGCAAAGAGTAACAAAGCCATTTCCTCAGAAAGAAGAAAAGGAAGATGTACAAAATCAAAATAATTCTGTTAAATCAGCTGTTAAAAAAAATGAAGTTATTGATATTAAATTAAATGAAAGTAATAAGAGTTTAAATAAGGTTGATATTTCTACTAAAAGTAATATAATTGAAAAAAATGAATTTAAAGATTTAAAAAAAACTGATAATATTAAAAAAAATAATTTAACAATTGAAAAAATTTCACATGAATGGTCAAATATTTTATCTTCAATAAAAAAAGGGAATTTAGTTCATGCTCTAGAAAAAATAAAAGTTAAAAAAATTGATAATAAAAAAATAGTTATAGTTATCTGTGATTCAAATGAGTTTATGTTTAAAAGTATATTAATTGAAATTGATTATATTCAAAATTGTATTAATAAATATTTTAATACTAATTTATCTTTGGAGTTATTAATTGAGGAAAATAAAAAAATAGATGAAAGTAAGCAAAAAATAATTAAAAAAGATAGTTTGGATAAAGATCATCCATTATTTATGGATGTTTTAAATGAATTTGAAGGAGAAATAATAAAGTAAGGAGTAGTTATGTTTAAAGGTATGTCAAATATATATAAACAAGCACAAAAAATGCAGAAAGATATGAAAAAAGTTCAAGATGAATTAGAAGATTTGAATGTTGAAGGTCAAGCTGGAGGTGGAATTATAAAGGTTGTTGTTAATGGAAAAAAAGAACCAAAGTCTGTAACTATTGATAGTAGTGTTCTTGATGAAGATAAGGAAATGATTGAAGATTTAGTGCTTGCTGCAATGAAAAATGCTTTTGATAATGCAGATAAAGAATCCTCAGAAAAAATGAAGTCTATTACAGGTGGAATGCCAAATATTCCTGGTTTTTAATGAATATATATCCTGATACTTTAAAAGAATTAATATTAAAGTTTTCTAAACTTCCAGGAATTGGGAAAAAGACTGCTGAACGTCTTTCGATATTTATTTTAAATTCAAATAAAGAAGAAACCGTTGATTTTTCAAATGCATTGATTAATTTAAAAGATTCTATATCTACATGCAGTGTATGTCATAGTTTTACAGAAAATGAATGCCATATTTGTAATAATGAAAATAGACAAAAAAACTTATTGTGTATTGTTAAAGATCCAAC